>JBBSBO010000600.1:0-2646 GCA_038251215.1 Caldilineales bacterium | reverse complement strand
CGGCGCCGGCCGCGCAGGTGAATTAGGGGCGCAAGTCGTGGAGGACGAAGAACTGGAAGAACTAGACGAACTGCCGGAAATCGATTACTTCGCCTTGGACGAGAGCGCTGACATAGACGACGATGTAGATGTAGACGACGATGACGACGTGGACGACGCCGAGGCGCCCGCGGTGCGCTTTGTGGCTACGCGCGCCCAAATGCGCGCGCTCAGCGAGCATGCCCTGGAGATCGTGGCGAGCGGGCGGCCCACTTGCCCGTTGTGCGGCCATCCCATCGAACGCGCCGGCCATTTCTGCCCGCGCTCCGACGGGCAGGCCATGCCGATCATTTTCTAGCGCCGCATGATACATGGCTTCCGGCGCACTCTTCCGGCATTCCTATGATGGCACGTAGAAAGCGATTGCCCTTGTCACCTCGCGCTTCGTCTCGTCGCCGCGACCCTGCCGCCCCAGACGATGAAACAGCCGACCATGCCGCCGATGAGGGGGCCGATGATCTCGCCGACGAGATCATCGTACTCACGGAATCCGACGCTCTGCACACGCTGGCGACAGGCAGAATGGCGGAGCAAGGCTTGTTGCCCTACAGCTCCAATCACAGCTTTCTGGTCACCGTGGCGGACGCCAAGCTGACGCTGCCCGCCGTCTACAAGCCGCAGCGCGGCGAAACGCCGCTGTGGGACTTCGAGTGGGGCAGCCTGTGCAAGCGCGAGACCGCGGCCTACGCTGTGAGCCATAGTCTGGGTTGGGACCTGGTTCCGCCTACTGTGTTGCGCCGCGGCGAGCACGGCTTGGGCAGCGTGCAGTTGTATGTGGATAACGACGACGACCAGCACTACTTCACCGTCCAGGCGGACGCGCGCTTTGCCCTGGCTTTGCGCCGGCTGGCGCTCTTCGACTACGTGATCAACAACGCCGACCGCAAGAGCGGGCATTGCCTGATCGGGCGCGATGGCCGCATGTGGGCCATCGACCACGGCATCTGTTTTCACGCCGAGTTCAAGATGCGCACCGTCATTTGGGAATTCAGCGACACGCCCATCGACGCGGAGCTGCTCAACGACCTACAGCGCTTTCGGGCGGAGTTGCACGACGAAAACGGCGCGACGTGGCGCAGCCTGTGCCGCCTGCTCACGCGCGACGAGCGCGCCGCCATGCTGGACCGCGTGGAGGATTTGGTCTATGGCAAGCGCTACCCTGCGCCCAACCCGCACCGGCGCAACTATCCTTGGCCGCCCATCTAGCCGCAAAACAGCAGAAGTATTGAGAGCGTAACGTGGCTACAGCCTGCTTTCCGCGTCCGTCAACACTCGATCTCTCGCCGCCGGCGTACGCTCAACGCCTGCGCAATGCTGCGCATGACCTTTGCGGCGTCCCGGCGCCGCGCTCACTGACTTCCGCACAGGAGGCGACATGAAAGCCGTACTAATGGCCGGCGGCGAGGGGTCGCGCCTGCGCCCATTGACCGTAGGACGCCCAAAACCGACCGTGCCCATCGTCAACAAATCGGTGATGGCCCACACGCTCGACCTGCTCAAGCAGCACGGCATCACCGAAGTCATCGTCACCCTGCGCTATATGGCCGCGGCCATCCAGGACCTCTTCGAGGACGGCAAGGCGCTGGGCATGAACTTGACGTATGTGGTGGAGCAAGACCCGCTCGGCACGGCGGGCAGCGTCAAGAACGCGGCCGGCCTGCTCGACGAGACATTCCTCGTACTCAGCGGCGACTCGCTGACCGATTTCGACCTGGGGTACATCCTGCGTACGCACCAGGAACGCGAGGCGATGGCGTCGCTCACCCTGACGCACATGCCCAACCCGCTGGAATTTGGCGTGATCGTCACCGCTGAGGACGGACGCGTCACGCAGTTCCTGGAAAAACCAAGCTGGGGCGAAGTGATCTCCGATACCGTCAACACCGGCATTTACGTGTTGGAGCCGGAAGCGCTCGACTTGATCCCGCCGGATACGAACTATGACTTCTCGCGCGACCTGGTGCCGCAGATGCTGGCGAAGCGCCTGCCGCTCTTTGGCTGCGTCACCGAGGGCTATTGGTGCGACGTGGGTAACATCGAGGAATATTGCCGCGCCAATGCCGACCTGCTCTACGGGCGCGTCAAAACGCCGGAACCAATTGGCAACCATGTCGGCGGCGGCATCTGGATCGGCGAAGGCGTGGACATCGCACCCAGCGCCCAGCTCTTCGGCCCGGTGTACCTGGGCAACGGCGTCAAGATCAAGGGTGACGTCACCGTGTATGGGCCAAGCGTGATCCGCGAATATACGGTGGTGGACAGCCATACGCGCATCGAGCGCAGCATCTTGTGGCGCAACAACTACGTGGGCGAAAACTGCGAGCTGCGTGGCGCCGTCTTTACGCGCCAGTGCAGCATTAAGTCGAAAGTGGTCGTCTTCGAGGGCGCCGTGATCGGCGACAACTGCGTGCTGGGCGAAGGCTGCGTCATCTACCCGGATGTAAAGCTGTGGCCGCGCAAGGAAATCGAGGCCGGCGCCACGGTCAAGAGCAGCATCATCTGGGGCACCCAGGGCCGCCGCGCCCTCTTTGGCCGCTACGGCGCCACTGGCCTCGTCAACGTCGACCTGACGCCGGAAGTCGCGGCCAAGTTGGGGGCCGCCTTGGG
>JBBSBO010000599.1:0-2652 GCA_038251215.1 Caldilineales bacterium | reverse complement strand
GTCGCCGGCTACGCAAGCGGTCCTCTTCCTGCCTGTGGATCAGCCCTGGCTGCCTGTGAGTCTGCTGCTGCAGCTGGCGCGCCTGTGGCGGGCCGGCTGGGCGATGGCCGCGCCCAGCGTCGACAGCGAGGTGCGCGGGGCGCCGGCTCTGTTTGACCGGACGCTGTGGCTCGAATTGCTGGCGGTGCGCGGCGACCGCGGCGGGCGCGGCCTACTGCGCGCCTATCCGCAGCGCGTAGGGTCCGTTGCCGTGGACGGCAGCCTATTGGCCGATATGGATACGCAGCAAGATTTGGCGAGCCTGTCGCCGGGCGGCTAGGCGCTTACGCCGCAGCATCGGCCCTGGCGGCGGCGAGCAGCGCCGCGCCGGCTGGGCCATCGGCGCGACAGGTGAGGCGGCGCCGGTCGGCGGCGAGCGCATCATTGTCGCTGTCAAACGTGATAACAAGCCGGTCGGCGGGCAAGAGCGCGGCCACGCGCTCCGCCCATTCGATCACCGCCACCGCCCCGCCCTCGTCATGCCCATCGCCATCGCCATTCCCATCCAACAGGTCCTCCGCGCCGAGCATGTCGAGGATTTCCGCCAGGCCGAAGGTGGCGGATTCGGCCACGGCGTGGCTGGGTTGGTCGCCCAGACGATAGGTGTCGATGTGGATCAGGCGCAGGCTGCGCGCATCCTCGCCGGCATACTCGTTGACCAGAGTGAAGGTGGGGCTGGTGACGCGCGCGCTCAGGCCCATGCCCGCGGCGATGCCTTGCGTCAACGTGGTCTTGCCCGCGCCCAGGTCGCCTTGCAGCGCGATCAACTGGCCGGCGCGCGCATGGCGGCCCAGAACCATGCCGAGTTGATAAGTCTGCGCCGCTGACGCCGTGACCAGCGTCCACTGCGCCAGCGGTTGAAGGGGGCGTACAGCCATGGGCGCGCTCAAGCTTCCGCTTCGTCTAGCATGTGCCGGATCTCGACGTTATATTCCTGCACCAGTTGCTCGACACGCTCGTCGCCGGCGGCCTCGGCGGTCAGGCTGATAAAGGGCAGGTCCGGGTCCAGCGCGAAGTGGATCCATTCCTGACTATCCAGCCAAACTTTGATGCCGTCGGTCGTGTCCACACGGTGGGAGACAAAACGCTCGTTGAGCTTGCGCATGACCCTGCCCTTGTCGTCCGCCGGGCAGTCGATGCGCTGCTTGGCGAGGTGCGCCTGCGGCAAGTGCGCCACGATGGCGCTGACCGACTCTTCGCGCTGGGCAAGGTATTGCAACAACCGTGCGCAGGCCATCACGCCGTCCACAGCCAGCTGAAATTCCGGGAAGACGAAATCGCCCTCGCCGTCGACGATGAGCAACAGGTCCTCGTCTTCGATGGTTTGCAGCAAGTTCGGCAGATTGAGGCCGATGCGCAACAGCCGGCTGCCATGGCGCGCCGCGATCTCGTCGAAGCTGTTGGGCAGCGTGAGCGATACCGCCGCGGTGCGGCCCGGGTGGGCGGAAAGGGCCAGCTCCAGCATCAGCGCCGCCGCCGTCACGTCGTCGAGGATGTGACCCTGCTCGTCGATCAGGAAGATCTTTTCGCCGCCCACGTCCAGTTGGATGCCGAGGCGGGCTTGCAGCACGCTAACGATCTTCGCCACGCGTTCGCGGTTGGCGCCGAATTCCTCTTGCAGCATGGCGAGCTTTGTCTCGTCCATGCGCGCGTTGAGCGGCACCACGTCCACGCTAAGCGTGTTGAGTATGCGCGCCAGCGCATCGATCGCCAGGCCATGCGAGTAGTCGATCACGATGCGAAACTTCGCCTCTTTCACGCGCGCCACGTCAATGTGCGTGAGAAAGTCCTCGATATAGGTATCCACCGGGCGCGTGGCATATTGGATCTGGCCGATCTCGTCCAGATAAGCGCGGCGGAAATCCTCACGGAAGAAGGTCCGTTCGATCGCACGCTCGTCCGTCTTGCTCTGGTTCATGCCATGGGCGTCCACAATGCGGATGTCCACCACGCGCCCGTCGAAGGGACTGAGACGCACATGGATGCCCGCCGTGGTATCCGGGTCTTTGCCCACGAAATAGCGCAGCACGGGAATGGGCACGGTCCCCAGGTCCAGCACATTGATGCCCGTGCCGGGAAGGCCGCTGATCAGGGCGCGCTTGAGCATGCGCGAGGAGCGGTGAATGTCGCGGTTGATGGCGACGTAGCTGCCCATAGGCAATGTGGCGCCCAAGGCGGCCCCCAACTTGGCCGCGACTTCCGGCGTCAGGTCGACGTTGACGAGGCCAGTGGCGCCGTAGCGGCCAAAGAGGGCGCGGCGGCCCTGGTTGCCCCAGATGATGCTGCTCTTGACTATGGCTCCGGCCTCGATCTCCTTGCGCGGCCACAGCTTTACGTCCGGGTAGATGACGCAGCCCTCGCCCAGCACGCAGTTGTCGCCGATCACGGCGCCCTCGAAGACGACCACTTTCGACTTGATGCTGCACTGGCGCGTAAAGACGGCGCCGCGCAGCTCGCAGTTTTCGCCCACGTAGTTGTTGCGCCACAAGATGCTGCGCTCGATGCGCGTGTGGCTGTCCACCACCGTATACTCGCGAATCACGCTCGGCCCGTACACGGTGACGTCGCCCTTGATCTTGACGCCGTTGCCCAGGTACACCGGGCCGAAGAGCT
>JBBSBO010000598.1:0-2654 GCA_038251215.1 Caldilineales bacterium | reverse complement strand
TTCTATGCCAGCGTGCGCCTCGACATCCGTCGCATCCAGGCCATCAAGCAGGGCACGGACTCGATCGGCAACCGCACGCGCGTCACCGTGCGCAAGAACAAGGTCGCCCCGCCCTTCAAGGTCGCCGAGTTCGACATCATGTACAACGAGGGCATCAGCACCTCCGGCGACCTCATCGACCTCGGCGTGGAGCATGATATCCTATCCAAACGCGGCGCGTATTACCGGTACAATGATGAGTTGATCGGGCAGGGGCGGGAAGCCGGCAAAGAATACCTGCGCCAACACGCAGAACTGGCGCACGAGCTGGAGAATCAGATTCGAGCCAAAGCCGGGCTGCCGCCACGCTATGCGTCCGGCGAGCCGGCGACGCCCGTGCTCACGCACGCGGCGGATGCGCCCTAAGCCGCATGTTGTTTCCGGCGGGTCTCGCGCGGCCGCCGGCAGATTGTTCCAAGCGAATAGCAAGCCGTTGAAGCAAACCGGTGGCGACGCCACTGAGCCGGAACTGACGCACCGCATTGCTGCCATGCATTCCCGTCACGTGCTGCGACCACGCACCGCGACCACGCATCCGGCATACGGTAGGGTGGGCCCGGCTGCTCTGTTGATCACAGGGAGTCGATCACAGGGGCTTCATCTTGCGCTGTAGCGTGTGCTGCAGCGTTTTTGATTGGACACGGCTTTGATTAGATACAACTTTGCTTGGATACCGCGCCGCGCGTTCCATCGAATGGCATAAGGAATTGCGTTGGCCTGGGTTACAATAGGCTAGATCAGCATATACTGAATCATCACAGTTGAATCATCACAGGCTGAATCACGATAGGAACCATAGATTGTCTGAAATTGCCCTAACACCATCCGGATCCGATCAATTCCGTACGGCCCTCCAACTACCGACAGCCGTACCATTCGAGGACTAACCCATGAATGCCTTAATTTGGATCGTGTTGATCCTCTTGTTCTCCCTTGTCAGCGCCGGGGCCGCGGCCTACTTCGCCATCCAGGCGGGTCGCCGCGCCGGGCAGCAAGCGGAACACGAGCGTCAACGCCAAACCCTGCAAAGCGCCGAAGACCAGGCCGAACGCATCCTGGCGGAGGCGGACACCCGCATCAAAGAGCGCGAACTGGCCCTCAAAGAGCAACAGGTCCAGGCGCGCGACGACATGGAAGCCGAACTCGCCAAGCGCCGCCAAGAACTGGAACGCATTGAAGAACGCCTGCAAAACCGGCTGGACAGCGCCGAGCGACGCATGGAGCAGATCGAGAACCGCGAGCGCAAGCTCAACCAGCGCGAGTCGAAGCTGGACCAAAAAGAGACGCAGCTCGCCGCCGTCGAAGAGGAGTGGAACAACGAGCTGCAACGCGTGGCGCAGATGAACGAAGAAGAGGCGCAGCAGCTCCTCCTCTCCCGCGTCGAAGCCGCCGCCCGCAAAGAAATGGCCCAGACCATCCGCGCCGTTGAAGCCGAGACCGCTGATCAGGCCGACCGCAGCGCCCGCGAGATCATCACCATGGCGATCGAGCGCATCGCCAGCGACCACGTCGCCGAATACGCCGTCAGCAGCGTTGACCTGCCCTCCGACGAGATGAAGGGCCGCATTATCGGCCGGCAGGGCCGCAACATCCGCGCCATCGAACAGGCCATCGGCGTCGACCTCGTCGTGGACGACACGCCCGAGGCCATCATCATCAGCAGCTTCGACCCTGTGCGCCGCGAAGTCGCACGCATGGCCCTGAGCAAGCTGGTGGCGGACGGGCGCATCCACCCCACGCGCATCGAAAAGGAAGTGGAGCAGGCCAAGGCCGAGATCGACCGCGTCATCGCCGAAGCGGGCGAACAGGCCATGATCGAGACCAGCTCGCAAGGGCTGCACCGCGAGCTGCAAAAGCTGCTGGGCCGCCTTAAGTTCCGCACCAGCTACGGCCAGAATCAGCTCAACCACGCCATCGAAACCGCCCACATCGCCGCCCTGATTGCGGCGGAGCTGCACGCCAACGTGCGCGTGGCGCGGCTGGGCGGCCTGCTGCACGACATCGGCAAGGCCGTCAGCCACGAGATCGACGGGCCGCACGCCATCGTCGGGGCCGAAATTGCCAAACGCTACGGCGTCAACGAAGTCGTCGTCAACTGCATCGCCAGCCACCACGGCGAGGTGGAACCGCAGTCTGTCGAAGCCGTCATCATCGCCGCCGCCGACGCCATCAGCGGGGCGCGGCCGGGCGCCCGCCGCGAAAGCCTGGAAACCTACATCAAGCGCGTGACCGAACTGGAAGAGATCGGCAACAGCTTCGAGGGCGTCAGCCAGACCTTCGCCATCCAGGCCGGGCGTGAGATCCGCGTCATCGTACGCCCCGAGGTGGTCGACGACCTCGCCGCCATCGACCTGAGCAAGGGCATTGCCAAAAAGATCGAGGATAATCTACAATACCCCGGCCAAATTCGCGTCACGGTCATCCGCGAAATGCGCTCGGTCGAATACGCCAAGTAGGGGCGACGCAGCCGGCGGCTGTGACGTGCAAGATATATTTGCGCGGCTAGGTGTTGCTCTGGGCAGGATATGATAGAATGCGCTGCACGGGTCGGCAGCGTTGAACCGGCAAATAGGCAATGTTTTCGCCGTGCCCGCCGAAGGGGGCGGTTTACAATG
>JBBSBO010000597.1:0-2657 GCA_038251215.1 Caldilineales bacterium | reverse complement strand
TCACCGTGCGCGGGCGGCGCTTCTTCTTTCATCTGATCTTCAATGCCTATTGGGAGCCGCTGACCTTCGAGCTGATGCCGCTCAACCGTGCCCGTAACGGCCATTGGCGGCGCATCATCGACACCTACCTCGAAGCGCCCGACGACTTCCGCGAGATGGCGGATGCGCCCGTTGTCGCCGCCAAGAGCTACACCGTGCAGCCGCACTCGCTGGTTGTCCTCGCCGCGGAGATCAACGCCTAGAGCATTGGCACATAGTCGCCCCACATAACCTTAACCCCCAAACACAGCCAGCAACTCTTGCGCCTTTCCTCGCTTCGCGCCGTTGCAACTGATCGTGCGGCGCACGTCGAAGGCGATGATTTCGGCCTGCGCATACTCGCGCCGCGTGAACGCCGTGTCGTGGTTGGAGATAAGTACGGGGACGCCCCGCGCCGCCAGCGTTTCCGTCATGCGCGCCAGCGCCCGCTGCTCGTCCAGGCCGAACTGCTGCGCGCTGTAGCTCGTGAAGTTAGCCGTATCGGACAGCGGCACGTAGGGCGGGTCGCAGTAGACGACATCCCCCGCCTGGGCGCGCGCCATCGTCTGCACGAAATCGGCGCAGACGAACTCCGCGCGCTGCGCCTGCCGGTAAAAATGCTCCATCTCCGCCTGCGGAAAATAGGGCTTGGCATAGCGACCAAAGGGCGTGTTGAAGCCCCCCTTGGCGTTGTAGCGACACAGCCCGTTGTAGCAGTGGCGGTTGAGGTACAGGAAGAGCGCAGCCTTGCGCCGGGCGTCCGCTGTGGCGTTGAACTCGGCGCGCAGGCGATAGAACGCCTCGGCGGTGTTGTTCTCCGGCGTGAACCAGGCGCGGCACTCGCGGATGAAATGCAGGCCCTCGCGTTGTAAAATTTGATAGAGCGCGATCAGGTCGGGGTTAACATCCGCCAGGAGATAGCGCGCGAAATCCGTATTGACGAATACCGCACCCGACCCCACGAAGGGTTCGATCAGCCGCGCGCCGGACGGCAGCGCGGCCTGGATCTGCTCTACGATTTGAACCTTATTGCCGGCCCATTTGAGGAACGGGCGCACCCTAGCCCTCCCCCCCGGCGCGCTCGCGGCCCTTCATCAGGCGCGTCAGCGCGTCGTTGCACGGCGCGGATAGGCCCAGCCGCACGGCTTCGCGCACGGCGTAGCCGTTGAGCGCGTCGATCTCCGTGGGCAACCCGCGCTCCAGGTGCTGCATCATTGACGGGCGATGGAAGCGCGTCTTGCACCACGCCTGGATCGTGGCGACCGGGTCGGCGTCGGGCAGGCGGATGTCGTTGGCCCGCGCCAGCGCTGCCGCCTCTTCGATCACGCACGCCTGGAACTCGTGCAGCGCGGGGACCTCGTGGATCTGCCCGGGGCGCAGGCCGGTGATGGCGCATACGGCATTGACCGCGCAGTTATGCACCCACTTGCCCCAGATCACCGCCATGATATCGTCGTCGATCACAGGCTCCAGCCCGGCAGCTTGCAGCGCCTCCGCCAGCGCGTGCAGGCGGGCGGAGTGCGTCCCGTCCATCTCGCCCAGGTGCGTGGGGCCGGTATTCGTCTGCCTCACCTGCCCCGGCCCGCGCAGCTCACCGCTGATGAAGCTGAGGCCGCCCGCCACGCGCTGCGGCCCCAACACGGCTTGCAGCGCCTCCACATTGCCCAGCCCGTTTTGCAGCGTCACGGCATAGCCGTCGGGCTTGAGCAGCGCCTGCGCCGAGGCCGCGGCGTCGGGCGTCGCATAGGCGTTGACCAGGATCAGCGCCACGTCCGCCTGCGGCGCGGCGGCGGGGTCCATCACGGCATCCACGCGCGTGGTCGCCGGCCCGTCCCAGCCGTCCATCTCCAGCCCGGCGGCCCGGATGCGCGCCACATGCTCAGGCCAGATGTCGACCAGTGTCACCGTCTGCCCGGCATGCACCAGCCGCGCCCCATAGACCGCGCCCAAACTGCCCGCGCCGATAATGGCAATCTCCATGCTTGTACTCTCCTCGTGTAGACTGGCATGATTGATTCGCTGCGCATATCATACAGGAAAAGCCGGTTTACCACAGAGTACACAGAGGCCCCGCCCATGACCCAAGCCGCCCGCTCGCCCGTCACGCTCGTCCCCAACCACGGCTGGGACCCGCGCCTGCTCATCTGCCGCTATGCGCTAGCCTCTGGCGGCTACACGCTGCCCATGCACGTCTTCATCCTGGTGACGCGGCGCTATGTCATCCTGATCGACACGCTGGTGAATGAGGATACGGCCCAGGATCTGCTCGACATCGCGCTGCCGTACAAGCCGGGGCGCCCGCTGCTGGTGATCAACACGCACGCCGACTATGACCACGCCTGGGGCAACGCGGCCTTCGACGGGCCGGCCGGCCTGGCGTCCGCGCCCATCCTCGGCACGCGCCGCTGCGCCATGCGCCTGCGCTCCGCCGAGGCGCAGGCCGAGCTGGCCGCGCTGCGAGCGGAGCAGCCAGACGTCTATGCGGGCGTGCGCCTCGTGCCGCCGTCCATCCTCTTCGACGACCGGCTGACGGTCGACGGCGGCGACCTGACGCTGCACCTCTTCGCCACACCGGGCCACACGCCCGACCACTGCTCCGTCTTTGTGCCGGAGATCGGCCTGCTGCTGGCGGGCGACGC
>JBBSBO010000596.1:0-2659 GCA_038251215.1 Caldilineales bacterium | reverse complement strand
TCTGCCCGCCGACCTGCCGCCCGGCGCCTATACGCTCGTCACGGGTCTCTACGATCCCATCAGCGCCGTGCGCCTCTCCGCCGAGGACGAACAGGGGCAGCCTCTGCCGGATGATCGCGCCGTCGTGCAGCAGATCACCCTGCCCGACTAGCGCGCACAGCGTTGCCTCCCCATTTCATCCTTGTCCCAGCCTGAAGACCCAAACCAGCACGTCAGAAATAGGATACCGCATGAACTTGCAAGAACACTTTGACGGCTGCCTGCTTGGCCTGGCCTGCGGCGACGCCGTGGGCACGACGGTTGAATTTCGCCCGCGCGGCTCATTTCCTCTGGTAACCGACATGGTCGGCGGTGGTCCCTTCGGCCTGCTGCCGGGCCAATGGACGGACGACACCTCCATGACGCTCTGCCTAGCCGCTAGCCTGGTCGAGTGCGCCGGCTTCGACCCGCACGACCAGATGGACCGCTATGTGCGCTGGATGCAGGACGGCTACTACAGCAGCAATGGCCGTTGCTTCGACATCGGCGTCACCACGTCCCAGGCGCTGTACCGCTACCAGCGCAGCGGCGACCCCTACAGCGGTTCCGATGACCCCTACGCCGCGGGCAACGGCTCAATTATGCGCCTTGCCCCGGTCCCCCTCTTCTACTACCCGGATCTGCCCGCGGCCATGCATTTCGCCGCGCAGAGTTCGCACACGACGCACGCCGCCCTGGAGTGCCTGGACGCTTGCCGCCTCCTCACGGCCATCGTGCATGCGGCACTGGCAGGCCGCGAAAAGGACAACGTCCTCTTCGACGCCGTGCAAGAAATCCCCGCCGATGCGCCGCTCTCACCCAAAATCCAGGAGATCGCGCAAGGCGCCTATCGCCACAAGCCCCTCGCCGAGATCGACGGCAGCGGTTATGTCGTCAAGAGCCTCGAAGCCGCGTTGTGGTGCTTCCATACCACTTCCGACTACAGCGCCGCCATCCTTGCCGCCGCCAACCTGGGCAACGACGCCGACACCACCGCCGCCATCTGCGGACAAGTAGCCGGCGCCTACTACGGCGTCGACGGTATTCCCGCCGCCTGGCTTGATCATCTGGCTCTGTGCGATGAAATCCAAAGGCTGTCTATGGCATTGTATGCCGCCTCGGCGGCTACGCGCTTGGGCTAGAGGTCCTCCTTACAGCGCCGATCCGCCAGGCTGGATAACACATCGTCCAGTCCCGTATTGCCCGCTCGGCTCGGTGTACGAATGGCGCGTGCGGAGTCCGCGTTGCTCTCTTGAAAAAGCGCTTGCATTCCAGCATGAAAAATCCTATACTAGAGCCTATGCAACGCCTACCTATGTCCAGCCTGTTGCATAGTTCCCCCGCCTACGGAATCGTGCCTATTCTTTGTTCACCCCACCTTGAGGAGGAGATCCCGATGCAACCCAACTCGCTTAGTCGACGCCATTTCTTGCAGCTGTCCGCAGTCACCGCCGCCGGCCTGCTGGCCGCATGCGCCACCGTACCCGCCGGCCAGCCGGCCGGCAGCGAGGTTGCGCCGAATGCCGGCCAAGAAAAAGTCACGGTCACCTTCATGGTGCCCGGCAGCACGCAGGAAGATGCGGACTTCGCCCCTGTCTTCGAGGAGTTCAACCGGCGCTATCCCGAAATTGACGGACAATACACGCCGGCCGGCACAGGCTACGGGCCACAATATGACGACAAACTGCTAACCATGCTCGCCGGCGGCACCGCGCCCGACATCTTCAAGACCCTCTTCCCCAAGTTCGGCGCGCTCGCGGCCTCCGACGTCTACCTGCCGCTCGACGACCTGGCAGCCAAGTATGTGGACGAAACCGCCTTCGATGACTTCTTCGATGCGCACGCCGACGCCTGCAAGTTCGACGGCGTCCTCTATGCTCTGCCCAATGACGGCGCGCCCGAAGGCCTATGGTACAACGTCGATCTCTACGACGCAGCCGGACAACCGTACCCCACCTGGGACACCACCTGGGACGGTATGGTGGAAGCCGCCCAGGCAATCACCAAGAAGGACGGCGACATCATCACACAATATGGCATCGGCAACCCCAACTGGATCGACAGTCTCTGGAGCAACGGCGGCAACGTGCTCAATGCCGACCAGACAAAGTGTACCCTCGACAGCCCCGAAGCCATTGAGACCTTTACCTGGCTGCAGGACCTAATTGTCAAGTACGAAATAGCGCCCGGCCCCGAAGCCCTCAGCGAAATGAATATGAGCGACCGCTTCAGCACCGGCGGCCTTGGCTCGTTCTGGGGTGTGCGCGGTTCACTTGGCGCCCTGCGCACCATCGAGGACTTCGCGTTCGATGCCGCGCCCATCCCGACCAGCAACAAAGGCACGCGCATGACGCGGCTGAGCGTCGGCTGGACATCCATCTGGAACCAGACGAAGAATCCGGACCCGGCTTATCTTTTGACCGCTTGGGTCGCCAGCCCCGAGGGCCAAAAACTGCGCATCAGTCGCGGCTTCGCCCATCCGTCTCGCAAATCACTCGTGGAACAAACGTGGTTCACCGAATTCACCTGCCCCAAATGTAACTCCTTCAACGTCAATACGGTCTTCCCCGAAATGCTCCTGCGCGGCGAGGCGCAGGCATGGAAGGCTCACGCCAAAGATGCGGAGATCCTACAGGCTACC
>JBBSBO010000595.1:0-2659 GCA_038251215.1 Caldilineales bacterium | reverse complement strand
TATCGACGCCGCCAACCGCAGCAACCCCGTGCCGCATCTGTATGACCTGGAAGCCACCAACCCCTGCGGCGAGCAGTGGCTTGGCCCCTACGAGAACTGCTGCCTTGGCTCGATCAACCTGGGCATGCATACCGCCCTCGACGCCAACGGCGCGCCATGCGTCGACTGGGAGGCGCTGCGCCGCACGGTGCGCGAAAGCACGCACTTCCTCGATAACGTGGTCAGCGCCAACGCCTACGTACCCGTCGTGCCCGAAGTGGCGGAAGCCGCCTTCCGTGCGCGTCGCATCGGCCTGGGCATCATGGGGCTGGGCGACATGATGTACAAGCTGGGCATCCGCTACGGCAGCGAGGAAGGGCAGGAATTCGCCGCCCAGGTGATGGAGTTTGTGCGCTTCCACGCCATGGACAAAAGCATTGAGCTGGCGGAGGCGCGCGGCCCGTTCTTGGCCTTCCGCGGCAGCATTTACGACCCTGAGCAAGACGGCGGCATGGCCTGGCAGACGCCCGCGCCGCTCTTCCCCTACAGCCGCGACTGGCAGCGGCCCGACGTAGATTGGTCGCACATTGTGGATGGCATCCACGCCCACGGCCTTCGCAACGCCGCGCAAACCACGGTCGCGCCCACGGGCACCATCGCCACCGTGTGCGGGCTGGAAGGCTACGGTTGCGAGCCGGTCTTTGCCCTGGGCTATGTGCGCCACTTCCGCGACGGCGACAAGGACGTCGAGCTGACCTATACCAGCCCGCTCTTCGACGAAGCGCTGAGCCGCACCGAGTTGAGCAGCCATCGCATCGAGGAAATCAAGCAGCAGGTCGCCACCTATGGCAACTGCCAAGACGTAAGCGACCTCCCTGCCGCCATCCGCCATACCTTCGTCGTCAGCAGCGACATCAGCGCGGAAGAGCATGTGCGCATGCAGGCCGCCATCCAGGCCTTTGTCGACAACAGCATCAGCAAGACGTGCAACTTCCCCGAGTCGGCCAGCGAAGACGACGTCGCCCAGGCCTATCTGTTGGCGTGGGAGCTGGGTTGCAAGGGCCTAACCGTATATGTGACAGGCAGCCGCCAGCAGGTTGTGCTGGAAACCAAGGCTACGCAGGATAAGAAGACGGACGAGGGCAGCGCCGAGCCGGACGCGGCGAGTCGGTCGTCCTCGTCCAATGGCAAGACTTCTACGGACGAATACCGCGTGAGCCGCGCGGCAAGCAGCCCGCCGGCGAGCAACGCCGACGCCAAGCTGATCGGGACCAAGCGCCCACGCCCGTCTATCCTCAAGGGCAGCACCTATCGCAAGGAGACGCCGCTGGGCACCGCCTACATCACGGTCAACAGCGACGAGCGCAACGAACCGTTCGAGATCTTCCTCAACGTGGGCAAGGCCGGCAGCGAGGTCGCCGCGGTGAGCGAGGCCATGGGCCGGCTGATCAGCCTCATCCTGCGCATGCCCGGCAGCCTGCCGCCCACCGAGCGCCTGCGCTGGGTGTTGGATGAAGTCGCCGACATCGGCGGTGGACGCCCGCTTGGCTTTGGCAGGAATCGCGTACTCAGCCTGCCCGACGGCATCGCCCAGGTACTGGCCGAACACCTCAGCGAATTCCCGCGCGGGCACGAAGAGCCGATGGGCGAGCAACTGGCCCTGCCTATCGGCCAACGGCCCATCGGCGACATCTGCCCCGAATGCGGCGAGGCCGCCTTCCTCAACATCGAAGGCTGCCGCAAGTGCTACGTCTGCGGCTATAGCGAGTGCTAAGGGCGTAAGCGACGGGTTTGCATCCGCCCCCAAAATCAGAGGCCGGCTGTCGAATGCGGATAGCCGGCCTTTTTCATACCCTCGATTGCTGATGCAGCCGAATCGTCCATCTGCGCGTCTTCGGCTGTCCGCTTTTTTACTGCTCCGCCAACAGCCACATCACCTGGTACGGCTCCAGCGCCACCGCGCCGTCGCCCAGCGCCAGCGTCTTGCCCGCGGTCAGCTCCGTAAAGCGATAGCCCAGCCCATACAGCCGCACCTCATTGGCGTCAACCGTCTGCACGGCCTCGCTGAAGTTCGCCAGCACGAGCACGCGCTGCGCCGCCGCGCCCGCGGGCGCGGCGCGCACATAGCCGAAGACATGCTCGTTGCCCACGCTCACCACCTCCATGTGGTTGCCGGCGAAGGCCGCGGTCTGCCGGCGCACCTCAATCAAGTGGCGCAGCCGCGCATAGATGCGCCCCTCCACCGCGGCCGGATCGTGGCGGCGGGCGGCCTGCTCCCAGTCGATGCGCGGACGATGCACCCAGCGGCTGTCGCCGGCCTTCGCCGGGTCGGCTCGGTAGCTGTAATCGTTCAGCACGCCGAACTCATCGCCGAGATAGATCAGCGGGATGCCGCCGATGCTGAAGATGATGGCATGCAGCAGGGCGATGCGGCGGATTGCTAACTCGATCTCCTCCTCGCGCCCGCCC
Organism: Caldilineales bacterium; assembly: GCA_038251215.1. GTDB lineage: Bacteria > Chloroflexota > Anaerolineae > Caldilineales > Caldilineaceae > JASGTU01. Next base: position 211 of record JBBSBO010000595.1, on the reverse strand, counting down.
TGCAAGGCTTGCTCCAGCCCTGCCAGCGAAGCCAGACTGCCGGAGATGCGCGCGTCGCCCGTGCGCGGGTTCTCTTGGAAAGGCAGCCCGCGGGCGAAGCTCCCCACGAAGCGTCCGGTGTAGAAGGCGTTGAGGAAGCGGCGATGGTCGTAGCCGTTGATGCCCAGCGCCGCGGCGTCGCCGTCGTCGAAGGTCCAGCCGATGTCGTCGT
>JBBSBO010000594.1:0-2677 GCA_038251215.1 Caldilineales bacterium | reverse complement strand
CTGCGCAGGTCCCCGCGCATCAGCGTCACATCCGCCGTCTCCATGGCGACGTCCGTGCCCGTACCGATCGCGAAGCCGACATTGGCCTGCGCCAGCGCCGGCGCGTCGTTGATGCCGTCGCCGACCATGCCCACGCGCAGCCCTTGCTCTTGCAGCTCCGCCACCAGCTTGGCCTTGTCGCCGGGCAGCACCTCGGCGAAGATGCGGTCGATGCCCACCTGCGCGGCGATGCTCTGCGCCGTGGTTTCGTTGTCGCCCGTCATCATGAACACCGTCAGCCCCAGGTCGTGCAGCGCGGCGATCGCCTCCTGTGAACCGTCCTTGATCGTGTCGGCGACGCCAATCAGCGCGCTTGCCTGCCCGTCCACCGCCAGCCACATCGCCGTCTTGGCCTCGGCCTGCAGGCGCTCCGCCTCGGGGCGCAGACCATTCAAATAGGCTTGCTCACGCGTCATCAGGCGCATATTGCCCAGCAGCACGCGCCGCCCGTCCACCGTGGCGGCGATACCGTGCCCGGCGATGCTCTCGAACGCGCTTGGCTCACTGAGGGCCAAGCCCTGCTCGCGCGCCGCGCGCACAATCGACTCGCCCAGGGGATGCTCAGAGCCGCGCTCGGCGGACGCGGCCAGGCGCAGCAACTCGTCGCGCGCCAGGGGCGAGGCGCTGCCCGTCACCAGATCGGTCATCGACGGCTCGCCGCGCGTGATCGTGCCGGTCTTGTCCAGCACCACCACCTGCAGCCGCTGCACTTCCTCCAGCGCCGCGCTGTTCTTGAAGAGGATGCCATGCTCGGCGCCCTTGCCCACGCCCACCATGATCGAGGTCGGCGTCGCCAGCCCCATGGCGCACGGGCAGGCGATCACCAGCACCGCGATCAGGCGCAGCAGCGCCGGCACAAAGCCCGCGCCCAACGCCAGCCAAACGACAAATGTCAGCAGCGCCAGCCCGATCACCGCCGGCACAAACCACGCGGCCACGCGGTCCACCACGCGCTGGATGGGCGCGCGGCTGCCCTGCGCCTGTTCCACCAGCTTGATGATCTGCGCCAGCGCGGTCTCCTTGCCTACCTTGGTCGCCTCGAAGCGCAGCAGCCCCTGGCGGTTGAGCGTGGCGCCGATCACCTCGTCGCCCGCTTGCTTTTCCACCGGCAGGCTCTCGCCCGTGATCATGCTCTCGTCGACCGACGAATACCCGTCGCGCACGCGTCCGTCCACCGGGATCTTTTCGCCGGGGCGCACGATCACGATGTCGCCCACCGCGACCTCGGCAATCGGCAAATCGATCTCGGCGCCGTCGCGCAGGATGCGCGCGGTCTTGGGCTGCAAGCCGATCAGCTTCTTGATCGCCTCGCTCGTGCGCCCCTTGGCGCGCACCTCCAGCAGCTTGCCCAGCACAATCAGCGTGATGATCACCGCCGACGTTTCAAAGTAGACATGCATGCCCAGGGCCATGCTGCCCAGCGTCAGCGCGATCAGCACGGCGACGCTGTAGAAATAGGCCACGGATGACCCCATCGCCACCAGCACGTCCATATTGGCGCTGCCGTTGCGCAGGCTCTTGTAGCCGCCCACGTAGTAATCCCAGCCTACATAGAACTGCACAGGCGTTGCCAGGGCGAAGAAGAGCCAGTTGACCCACAACGCGTGCGACCAATCGCCCAACAACCCCAAGTCGCGCCCCATGCTGAACAGGAAGAGCGGCACGGAAAAGGCCAGACCCACGATCAGCCGCGTCCACTGGTGGCGCAACTCGGCGGCGCGGGCCGCGGCCTCGGCATCCTGCAAATCCTCGCCGGCGGCGCTCTGCACCACGTCATAGCCCGCCCGGCGCACTGCGGCGACGAGGTCGGCATGACTCACCGCGCCCGGCACATAGCGCACCGTCGCCTTCTCGGCGGCATAGTTGACCGTCGCCTCGATCACGCCCTCCACCTTGTTGAGGCGGCGCTGGATCGTGGCGGCACAGTTGGCGCAGGTCATGCCCAGCAGCGACAGCTCTTCCGTCGCCGTCGGCACCTCGTAGCCCGCGGCCTGTACGCGCCGGATCACGCCGGAGGTTACGGCCTGCACGTCGGCGATCGACGGGTCGAAGATCACCGTCACCTTTTCGTTAGCATAGTTGGCGGCGGCGCCGGTGACGCCTTCCACTTTCTTGCTGCTGCGCTCGACCGTCGCCACACAATTGGCGCAGGTCATGCCCACCACGGGCAGCGTCAGCTGTTTTGTTTCGTGCTTTGTTTCAGTTTCTGTCGCGATCTTTGTCTCGGCCATTTTCCGGCCCTCCCTACACTTGTCTATCCACTCCCGCGAGAGAGTGCGAAGGCCGCGGGAGCGCGCATAATCGCGCTCCCGCGGCCTCCCATCCAACTCGAAACCACAGTTGCGCCCGGGTGATGCCTGGCCCAGGCGCCGATTCGGCTGCCGCCTACTTGGCAGGCGGGTAGTTGATCTCTTCCAGCGCGGATTCGATCTTCTCCCACGTGGCGGGCGCTTCCCACTCCACCGTCACCTGCTTGCTGGCTTGGTCGGCATGGACGGTCTTAACGCCCTGCACGTAGCCCAGTTCCGTCTCGATAGTATGCGTGCAATGCCCACAGCTGATATTAGGGACCTCGAAAGTCTTGGCACTCATGTCTTAGATTCTCCTAGCGAGTCTGAAATCGGCGGGCTGCTCCTGT
>JBBSBO010000593.1:0-2679 GCA_038251215.1 Caldilineales bacterium | reverse complement strand
GTTGGATCAAGTTGCTTTGGTGACGGGGGGCGCGCAGGGGCTGGGCGCGGCCATTTGCCTGCGCCTGGCGCAGGAGGGCGCCAATGTCGTCGTCGCCGACCTCAACCGCGACGGGGCCGCCCACACTGCCGAGAGCGTGCGCACCGCCACAGGCCGCGACACCTCCGCCGTCGCCGTGGACGTGACCGACGAGGAGGCCGTGCGCCGCATGGTCGCCCACACCGTCGAGGAATTCGGGCACATCGACATCCTGGTCGCCAACGCCGGCATCCTCTTCTCCGGCGCGGTCGACGAGTTCGACGCCGCGCGCTGGCACAAGGTGATCGAGGTCAACCTGGTCGGTTATTTCTTGTGCGCCAAGCATGTGGCCCCGCTGATGAAGGCGCAGGGCCGCGGCGCCATCGTGCAGATCAACTCCAAATCGGGCAAGAAGGGCAGCTTCAAGAATTCCGCCTACGCCGCCAGCAAGTTTGGCGGCATCGGCTTCACGCAGAGCGTGGCCCTGGAATTGGCCGAGTTCGGCGTGCGCGTCAACTCCGTCTGCCCCGGCAACCTGCTCGACTCGCCGCTGTGGGTGGATTCGCTCTACGCGCAGTACGCCCAGCGCCTGGGCATCACCGAAGCGGAAGTGCGCCAGCGCTATGTGGACCAAGTGCCCATGAAGCGCGGCTGCACCTATCAGGACGTGACCAACGTCGTCGTCTTCCTGGCCTCGGACCAGGCCGGCTACATGACCGGGCAGGCGATCAACGTCACCGGCGGGCAGGAAATGGACTGAGCCATGAGCTTGACAGGGCAGCGCTCCTTTGTGGGCTTTGGCTTTGGCGCCATCCAGGCGGGCCTCTTCCTGTATGAGGCCTACCAGTCCGCCGCCTTCGGTCGCCTGACCGTGGCGGAGGTGCTGCCGCAGGTGGTGGCGGACGTGCGCGCCACCGGCGGCCTCTACACGGTCAACATCGCGCACATGGACCGCATCACGCCCGTGCAGGTGGGGCCGATCTCAGCGGAAAACCCGGCGGTGGAGGAGGACCGCGCCCGCCTGATCGACGCCGTGGCCGCGGCGGACGAGATCGCCACCGCCGTGCCCAGCGTGCGCTACTACGCCGGTGAGGGGCCGGAGAGCCTGCACCGCATCCTGGCGGAGGGGCTGCGGCGCAAGGCCGCCGCGGGCGGGCCGCGCGCCGTCGTCTATGCCGCCGAGAATACCAACAACGCCGCCGCGCTGCTGGCGGAGCAGGTGTTCGCCGCCGTGCCGGAGCAAGAACGCGACGCCGTGTCGGCGCACGTGCGCTTTGTCGACACCGTGATCGGCAAGATGTGCGGCGTGCATGATGTGACCGTCGCCACGGACTTAGCCCCGCTGACGCCGGGCAGCGGCCGCGCCATCCTCGTCGAGGCCTTCAACCGCATCCTCATCTCGCGGGTCGACTTCGGCGGCGGCGTCCCCTTTCGCCGCGGCATCGCCGTCTTCGAGGAGAAGGCGGATCTGCTGCCCTTCGAGGAGTCCAAGCTGTACGGGCACAACGCCGTCCACGCCCTGGCAGCCTACATCGCCATGCTGCGCGGCGTGGAGTACGTGGCGGAACTGCGCGATCTGCCCGGCATGATGGACTTGCTGCGCGGCGCACTGGTGGACGAGTCCGGCGCGGCCTTGCTGCACAAATACGGCGGCATCGACCCCTACTTCACGCCGGAAGGCTACGCCGCGGCGGCGGATGACCTGCTGGCGCGCATCGTCAACCCCTATCTGCGCGACACCGCCGCCCGCATCGGCCGCGACCCGGCGCGCAAGTTGGCTTGGGATGACCGGCTGATCGGAGCGATGCGCCTGTGCCGCGCCGCGGGCCTCACGCCCTGGCGCTACGCCCTGGGCGCCGCCGCCGCCCTGCACGAACTGGGCGCGGCGGAGAATCCCGCCCCCGCCCTGCGCGACCTGTGGCAAAGTGCCCAGCCGGACCCGGCGGAAGAGCAGGCTATGCTGGAGTTAGTGCAGGCCGGCTTGGCGCAGTTGGCGCGTGCCCAGGCAAACGGATTTGACGAGATTGGGCAAAATAACTGAAAACGGCAAAGTGCGCGAAGGCGCAGAATTTTCCCTCTGCTCTTGGCGGCTTGATATGCACTATCTGTTTCCACTGCCTCTCGCAAAGACGCAAAGGCGCAAAGAAAAGCAACAGCAAGAAGCAATTCAACACGGAGGTTACGGGAGGAAACCCAAACCTATGTCCAACGATCCGATCCTCGAACAACTGATCTGGCTGTCGCACGAATTGGGGCGCGAAGAGCGGCAGCTCGTCATCCTGGGCGAAGGCAACACCGGCGCGGCCTGCGACGACGGGACCTTCTGGGTCAAGGCGTCCGGCAGCCAGTTGAGCAACATCGACGCCGGCGGCTTTAGCCGCGTGCGCATCGACGCCATGATGGAGCTGATGAAGCATGACCATATGGACGACGAAGCCGTGGGCAAGGCGCTGATGGACGCCCTCGTCGACCCGCAGCACCGGCGCCCCTCGGTCGAGACCTTCCTGCACGCCCTCTGCCTGCACGAAGGCGGGGCCAAGTGGGTGGCGCATACGCACGCCGTGTCGGTCAACGCCATCCTGTGCAGCAAGCTGGGCGCCGATCCCTTCCTGGGCCACCTCTTCCCCGACGGCATCGTCGTCTGCGGGCGCAATGTGGCGG
>JBBSBO010000592.1:0-2684 GCA_038251215.1 Caldilineales bacterium | reverse complement strand
GGCGGCCGGGCTTGTCTCCGCCTGCGCCTTGCCCGGCTGCGTAGAGAGGGCGGTATTGGGCAGCGGGAGAAGCTGGTACTTGCCGAAGTTGTAGTCGAGGATGCCGGTGACGGGGGCGCGCCCCGCATCCGCCGAGAGCAGCCGATCGCCCCAGTTGGCGGCGGGCAGCTGCGCGCCGAGCGCGTTGGAAAGGTACTGGAGCGCAGCCAGCGAAGCGGCGTCCGTGTGAAAGATGCGGCCGGCGCGCACGGCGGGCTGGAGCTTGACGTCGAGGAAGGCGACTTCTTCTTCGCCGGAGACGAAATGTTTCGTCGGCCCATGCACGAAGCCGTCCAGCCCATCCAGCGTGACCAGCATGCCCTCGTATGGCTCGAACTGTGCGTGCGGGTCGACGCCGAGGCGCACGGGCGGGAGCGGCGCGGGAATGATTTGGACGGGCGGGCAGGCGTCGGAGGGTTCGACGGCGTTCACCTGCGACAGCTCGGTCTTGCCGTAGAATTCCTGCACGGCGGCGTCGCGCACGAGTACGCATTGCCCTGCCGCGAGCGCAGGCGGCGTGCGCGTGTAGACATAAAGGGCGTCGCTGGTCTGGGGGTCGCCGTCGCCTGCGGGGTCTTGCAGAAAGAAGCCTTGCGCCGTGGCGGCGGTGACACGGCCCAGCGCGTTGACGCGTTGGCGGGCCAGGGGCGAGGAGTTGCCCGCGCCCTGAATCAGATAAAGGGGCGTGATCTCGATACCTGCGCCGGGCGCGGCGGCCAAGCCGGCAGCAGGTCCAGCCGCCGCAGCCAGGGCCAGGGCCAATGTCACGAGGAAAATAGTGGTCGCCAGGCGCCGGTTCAAGCGCTGCATCATGCCCTAACTCGGATGGGGTGTCGATGTGTCGTGAATGAGGGGCATCATACTATTGCAGCCGGTCGCGGTCAAAACACAAACCGCAAAGTCGCAAAGAACGCGAAGGAAAAGCAAGAGCAAGAAAAAAGCAACACCGCAGAGGACGCGGAGTACGCAGAGAACGGCAGGGGCATCCACACGGGATGCCCTTACCGCTGGCAACTTAGCGCTACGTCAGGAAGAGGTAGCGCCCGCAGCTGGTGCAGACGACCAGCTCGTCGCTTTGGCTCTTCAGCGCGCTGATCACGCCGGTGGGCATTTGGACATGGCAGGCGCCGCAATCGCCGTCATGCACCGGGGCGACGGCGACGCCGTTGCGCCGCTTGCGCATTTGTTCGTAGCGGTTGAGCATGTCGGGCTGCATGTCGGCGGCGAGGGCTTCGCGCTTGCGTTTGAGCAGGATGTAGTTGTGCTTCATTTTGGTTTCTTGCTCGCGCAGCTCGCCCTGAGTCCCCTGCCACTCAGTTTCGAGCCGGGTCAGCGTTCCTTGCAGTTCGTCGAGCTGGCTGGTGAAGCCGTCCGCCAGCATCATCGCCTCGACGGCGCTATCCTCCAGTTGCGTGCGGTGGCGCTGCAGGGAATCCAGATTTGCCTGGAGCGCTTCCAGTTCTTTGGGGTTATGGATATCGCCGCCCATCAACTGGTCTTCAGTGCTTTTGATGCGTGTGGCGAGCGAACGGGATTCCAGTTCGGCGTCTTGCTGTTTGCCGCGCCAGTCGTGCAGTTCGCCTTCGGTCTGGGCGACACGCCGGCGCGCCTCGAGCAGTTCTTCGGATTCGCCCAGCATTTTCTGAATTTCGAGCAGACGTTGGCGCACCTTGCCCCATGTCAGATCGACTTTTTGTAGCTCATACATCTTGGCGGCATCGTTCACCAATCACCTCCCGAGTGATCGAACAACCTGCTGACGGCCCAATGGTGATCGACCCAATTGTGATCGACTGCGTGTGATCGACTGTGATCGCGCCCGCATACCGTTAACGCTGCAAAGCTTACCTTTGCATACCCTTAACAAAGATAATAACACTAGGGCAGGGCGTTTCCAAAGGTTTGTGCGGCGCAACTGACTGGAATACTGACTGGAATGACGCCAAAAGCCTGCTTGCGCGGCAAGCCGGGCGCGCAGGCCGGGCGAACTTGCCGGATGCGACATTTGTGGCGACAATAGTGGGCAAGTACGCGGCGGACGCGGCCCGTCGTGCTGGTAGCATGATGAAGTGATCGTCAGAAAGAGGCCGGCCCGGCTCTATGTCTCGACTGCCTTCCAACCGCAGCGCCCACAGTTTTATGGAGTTTGCGCTGATCATTATACTGTTTGCGATTGTTCTCCTGGCGATTTTGCTGATGGTCCTGCCGAGCCGGATGCTCTTGCGCGTCTTCGTCATCCCCGGCATCGCGCTGTTTCCGCTGACCTACTTCGAACTCGTCAACGGCGAGTATGCGATCTTCGCCACAGCCGTCTTTTTCTGCGGCCTGGTTACGGTCGCGCAGTTCAGTTACCTGAGTGAACTGTTGCCCAAGTTGTTCCCGATCCACCTGCGCGGCACCGGCGGCAGCTTCGCCACCAACGTCGGCGGGCGCATGCTCGGCACGATGGCGGCGACGTTCAACACGGAACTGCTCAGTCAATACTTCACCGGCTCCAACCCGATGAAGGTTGCCGCCGCCGCCGCGGTCATCGGCGGCACGGTCTATCTGGTCGCCTTCGTGCTGTCGTTCCTGCTGCCGGATGCGAAGGACGAGTGGGGCGAGCGGGGGACGTGAGTCCCCTGAACGCTTCTCGTCTCGAATCC
>JBBSBO010000591.1:0-2685 GCA_038251215.1 Caldilineales bacterium | reverse complement strand
TCGGCTAGCCCAAAGTCGTGGCTGTTGTGCGTGACGAACACATCCATCTCGCGAAAGCTGCCTTTGTCCAGCAACAACTCCAGCCGCTCCCGCGCCGTCATGCTGCCCTTGGCATGTTGGCGCGCGATGCGTTCCTCGCCGCCGCCGAGCTTGGCCGCCGCTTTGCGTGCGCGCAACTCCTGAATCTTGGGATCTTCGTGGTGTTCGCTGTGGTGTTCACTCAAAGCAGCATCGCCCTTCCGACTTCTGTTCTCTCGTGCTATCTTGTGCCAAGTTTCGGCAGAAATGCTATTATAGCCAATCAGACGCCGATCGCCCACAGGCAAACCTGGGCGCGTGTACTATTGGTTGCGCCCGATCGTGTGCGCGCAGATACTCCCGGAACCTATAGCCCAGCCAACAGCGCGCCGATCACCGCGCCGCCCATCACACACACGCCCATGAACAGCGCCGCCAAGATCACCGCCACACAGCTAAAGGCAATGTTGACCGGCGCGCCGCGCGTGTGCGTCGCCGCCGACAGGATCGCCCCGCTGACGCCCAGGCTAAAGAGCAGCGCCAGGGTCGCCGCCCCTGCGCTCAGCGGCGGACCCCAGCCCAGCACGAACGAACTGACGTACAACCCAATCACGCCTCCCGCAATGCCGCTCGCCGCGCTGAACAGGATGATCGGCAGCGAGGGGGCCATCCGCTCCTCGTCGCCCGCCTCCAGGCTTTCCTGCAACAGATCGTCTTCGATCTCGTCAAACAGATCTTCGGAATACCGGTCCGGGGTCAAGATGGCCTTGCTCTCTGGCAGCAGATCCGGGCGGACGCACGCGAGCGCCGCGCCCCGCGCGCGTCAATTCTACACGATCGCCAATGCCCATCCAAGCGCCACAGACCGCGCCACAAACCGCGCCGCGGCCTGCATAGCGGCTACGCGCCAAGGACACGCATGAACCCCGCCCCGGAACTCGACCTCACGCGCCTAGCTGTCCTGCTGGGCGATTGCCCCGTCGGCTGCCGCGTGGACTATCATCGCGTCCTGCCCAGCGCCATGCCGCGCGGCCATGAACTGGCGGCCCAGGCGAACGCGCCCGCGGGGACCGTCGTCGCGTGCGAAGAGCAGAGCGCCGGCCGCGGGCGCAGCACGCGCCAGTGGCAAGCGCCCTACGCCACCTCGCTGCTGCTCGGCGTGCTGCTCAAGCCGCCTCTCCTGCCCGCGCACCCGGCGCAGATCCCCATGCTGGCAGGCATCGCCGTCGTGCAGGCGCTAGCGGCGACCGTCCCGGAATTGGCCGCGCAGCTCCGCCTCAAATGGCCCAACGACGTCCTGCTCAGCGCAAAAGATAGTACGAATCTATCTGACTCGGGCAAGGTCGCCGGCATCCTCGCCGAGGCGGTCTTCGCCGGGGGCCGCCTCGAGCACGCCGTCCTCGGCATCGGCATCAACGTCAACCAGACGCAGGCCGAACTGCCGCCCGTGGACGGCTGGGCCGTCCCGCCTGCCAGCCTGCGCACGGCATCGGGCCATGACGTGGACCGCACCGCCCTGCTCGCCGCACTCTGCCACAACCTCGCCGCGCAGCTTGCCCCCGTACGCCCGCCTGCCGCCATCCACGCCGAGTGGCGCGGGCTGCTCGCCGGTCTGGGCGGCCCCGTCGTCGTACATCTCCACGGCGACAGCCCGCAGCAGCTTGCCGGCAGCGCCGTGGACGTCACGCCCGCCGGCGACCTCGTCGTGCAAGACGCGAGCGGACAGTGCCACACCTTCGCCGCGGCGGATGTCTCGCTGCGGCCCGCGTCCTGATTGCGCCAAACTCGCCGAATCCGTCGCGAAACCCAACACGAGGTTTCTTCGTAGTACACATCAACTAGAGCATGACGCGCTTAGTCCGCCTTCGCCTTCCGACCCAACGGACGACCCAACGGACTCAATCGTTTCATCGCCCTGTAAAACAACCTATGATACAATTTGTCTAAACTTGATCAAGTCCCACGATCGAACCGGCAATATCCTCGAGGAGGACTCCATGGATTACGCAAAGGCATTAACCTTCATTACGGAAGACCCGCGCTGGAAAGAAAAGATCGCCATCGGCGGCGGCGTCGCACTGGCGACCATCCTACTGTCGCCGATCCTGATCGGTATCATCGGCGCGCTGATTCTCACCGGCTATTCACTGCGCCTGACGCAGAACGTGCGCGACGGCGACCCCTATCCGCTGCCCGAATGGGACGCCTGGGGCGAAGACCTGGTGCGCGGCTTCAAGCTTGTCGTGGTCGGCGTCGTGTGGGCGCTGCCTGCCATTGTCTTCATGATCCCGGTCAGCATTGTCAGCGCATTTGCCGACGGCCGCGGTTCCGCCGCCAACGCCGCGGGGCTGATCGCCTTCTGCGGCACATGCCTCGTCTCACTGTATAGCTTGTTCATCGCCTTCCTCACGCCGGGCTTCACGATTGCCTTCGCCACCGATGAACACATCAGCAGCGGCCTCCAGTTCACCAAGATTTGGGGCTGGACCCAGAAGAACCTCGGTCAGGTCGTGATCGCAATGCTCGTCGTCATCGTCGCCAGCATTGCCATTGCCCTGGTCGGCAGCATCGTCGGCGCGCTCTTGTGCTTGATCGGGCTGATCATTACCCTGCCGCTCATCATCTTGCTCACGTCGATCTACCAGTATCACATCTACGGCCAGCTGG
>JBBSBO010000590.1:0-2688 GCA_038251215.1 Caldilineales bacterium | reverse complement strand
TTGGTCTCCCTTTGGCGGGCCGGCGCTCGGGGCCGGAACCACGCTGGTTGTGCAGTATCAGAAGCTGATACGTACCGGGCAGGCCATAGGATACACGAAGACTTGGCTTTTCCATGGCAGGGACCTCTATACGCGTGCGGCGTCCTGCCGGTTTGACGGCGTTACGCGAATGAATCAGCCTGCGTTCGGCAGCTGGGGAGCATCACGTGAGCGATAGCATTGGAACCCTAGGCGTCGGCTTCATTCTGCTCATCCTGTGCCTCGCCCTTACGGCAGGCGCCCTCTGGCTGGCCGCGCGCCTCGCGCCTTGGTTCCTCCAGCAACGTTTCGAACCCCCAACAGTTCGCAGCTTCTTCGTCGACTTCGCAGCCGAAGCAGAACTCGACCGCGCGCGCATGACGACAATGGTGCTGGCCGCCGCGATCGTCCTCGCCGTCCTGACCCCCGTCGTTTGCGTCATCCGCTTCGGCGGCTTCGCAGGTTAGGCGCACCCCGTAGCAACTGTCTTGTTTCTGCGTCTTTGGCTTTGAAGTCTCTGTTGTCGCGAACGATGGCGTTGAGGGTGACGAGGAGCCTTCTGGCGATTGCTGTGAGGATGAGCTTGAGGGGCTTTCCGGCGCTGGCCATTTGGGTTCGAATGGCTTTGAAGCCCGGGCCTCACCGGATGGCAATGAAGGCGGCGCGATAGAGGGTGCATTGAGCCTATAGTGGGTGCATTGCGCCCAGCGCAGCGAAGAGAAATGCACCGTTGCCACGGCGTTGCGCCAAGGTGCATTTCGCTCCGCTCAATACACTCTACGTCGGCAAAGCCCACCCTTCGCGATACGTCCGTCCGAGCAGCGCATTGGCGCTCTCGATGTTCGTCACGCGCCCGGTCGCACCATCATATTCGATCGGCGCCTCCGCCTGCATCGCGACAATACCCAGCAGCATCGTCTCGGTCAGCTGAGCTGCGTGCTCGAACGGGCAGGAAACGGTCTCCTCGCCGCGGATCGCCCGCGCCCAGTTCTGCTCGTGCCCCTTGATGCCGTCCTTGATGCGCGGCAGCGACTGCGCGATCTTCGCCGCGCGCGCCTTGGCTTCCTCACCGATGATCAGCGGCTTCTCGCCATACGTCTCGTGCAGCAACGTACCCCCATCGCCGACGAACATCACGCCGCCTTCCTCGTTCATCTTGGCGTCGGCAGGCATGCCGTGAGGCGTCGGTGGCGCGAGCCCCGAGTCATACCACATCATCGTCACCGGTCCGCCTTTAGCTTTGCCGAACTCATACGAGGTGATCGTCCCGAGCGGGAAGCTGCTTAGCTCCTCCGGCCGCTTGTAGTCCCAAGGATCGGTGTCGCCACCCCACAGCGTGTGCCGCGTCTCGACCCGCGTCGGCAGACCCGGCTCCAGAGCCCAGAACGGGAAGTCGATCAGGTGCGCGCCCATGTCTCCCAGCGCGCCAGACCCGAATGGCAGCCAGCCGCGCCAGTTGAAGTGTGCGTAATCGGGATGGTAGCCCCATTTCACATCGGCAGGCCCCAGCCACTTGTCCCAGTCCAGCGTCGCCGGTGTCGCCACCGCTGCGAGCCGCGCCACGCCCTGCGGCCAGACCGGACGGTTGGTCCAGACGTGAACCTCTTTCACTTTTCCAATCGCGCCACCGCGGATCAACTCCACCACGCGCCGTCCATCGTCGCCCGAATGGCCTTGGTTGCCCATCTGCGTCACCAGCTTCGGATTGGCCCGCGCCATCGCCAGCAGCATCCGCGCCTCATTGACGGAGTAGGTGAGGGGCTTCTGCACGAAGACATGCAGCCCCCGCTCCATCGCCATGTGCGCCGCCAGCGCATGATGATGATCCGGCGTCGCGATCACGACCGCGTCGATGTCTTTCCGCTTGTCGAACATTTCGCGATAGTCGTTGAAGTGCTGCGCCTTCTCATAGGCCGCATTCAGCGCCTCGCGCTCGGGACGCACCACACCGTCCTTGTCACGCAGCGACCTGCTAACGCGTCCGAGATCGACATCGGCATAGGCGACGATGTTCTCACCCGTCAGCGCCGACATGTTCGACGAACCTTGTCCGCCCGCGCCGATCGCCGCCACATTGATCTTCTGGCCCGGCCTCAGCACGCGCCCCTGCGCCATCGCGCAGCCCGGCATCGCCATCACCCCAGCAATCGCCGCGCCTCCGCGCAGCAAGCCCCGCCGCGACCAACCCGTCCGCAATGCGTCACGTCCCGAAAATGTTTTCTTGCCGGTCATGCCGATTCCATCCCTGCCGTTTCTCGTTTGCCCCACTCTCAACGCTGCTCACCGCAATTGGCAAGCACGGATCGTCCCCAGGTGGAACGCCGGGCTCCCGCCCGGGGGTCGCAGCGTAGCAGTGAATTTCCTCCAATCACGCCGCTAACGCGTACCGTGGCCGGGCAAGAGCCCGGCGGTCATCCCATCAAATATTACGCCCCGTTTTGTTGGAAGGCAGCTGCGCTGACTTGGCGGGAACGCAAAAAACATCCCGAGCAATCTCAAACACTTCGGCGAAAAAAGGGTGGATCGGCGTACTGCAAATCGGACGGGTCTCCAGCGCGCCTATTATCGTACCCATGAAACGCTGGAGGCCTCCCATCTGGCTGCTGCGCGATATCCTGGCCCTGCTGGGTGTCCTGATCAGCTTCTGGCCGCTGATGATCCTCGTGATCA
>JBBSBO010000589.1:0-2704 GCA_038251215.1 Caldilineales bacterium | reverse complement strand
TTTGAGCCGCTCCTGGGTGAGGGAAATTATGGCCCAGGTCAGGAGGTCGTGGCTTTCGCACTTCCGGCGGATGAGACGGAAGCCGAAATGGGCGGTTCGTGGCCCGGACCGGGCCGTCTACGCGCTTCGATTGGCGCGCCGAGCGGCGCCGGTCCGCTCACCTATTCTTGCTTTGAGCAAGCGTATACGGCCGAAGCTGAGGTCGTGGAGGTTTTTGACAGTTTGCCGGTACAGCCCGGCGTGGCTTTGCACGACGGCGATACGATTCGTACGGAGCCGCTGTGGGGCGAGGTCCTGATTTCAGCTTCAAATGAATGGATCGGGCCGGATAGTGAAGTCACGTTTGAAAGCGGCGTCGGCGGCATAGCAGGCGGCACGGCGACGGTACAGTTGCCGGCGCCGGATTGGGTCGGCGAGTTGCCAGTGAGAGCGGAGAAGCTGGCACAGGCGGGCTTGCCGATGCCGCAAGGCTACGACGGCACGCCGGGAGCGTTCTGGGGCACGTATGACGACGATATCCGGGAAGAAGCCTACGCGCGCATCAAAGACCAGAAGGACGAGTGCGAGGCAGCGATCGAACTCAAATTGTTCGTGGAATCGCATCAGGAGATCCTATCGCAGCCGGGGACGCGCGGCTACGCCTGGGCGGTAGACACGCTGGAGACGTGGCTGCTGTCGAATGAATGGAACATGCTGGCGTGGATTCTGCCTGTGCCAGGGCTGGGCGTGGTTGCCAACCTGAAGAACGCCGATGTGACGGCTCAGCGCATCATGACGGAAGTGGCGGTCTATTATGAGGCGCAGAAAGCGGGCAGGGCTTTGAAGACATTTGTCGATTCGCGGGGATGGACGGCGGAACAGGTCAAGCAACGCCAAGAAGCAATCAGCAGTGAGGTTGGCGGGCTGCTGGACGATATCGAAGATGCCAAGTCGGACATGCGCGTGGAGGTCGCTCGGTTGGGCGTGGATCTGAAATTGGCCGAGCGCGGATGTTTGAATCGCATTCCGGAAAGTGGCTGCGAGGTATCGCTGGCGGAGTATGCTGCGGGGGTGCGTGAGGCGGAATACCGTTACCATGACCGGCACAAGAAATTGGCAGAGCAGATTGTTGTCTTGGCAGCTGAGCGTCGCGATCTGGATACGTACCGGCGGCCGCTGGCCGAGGGCAATTGTGATGCGCTCAAACAGCAGCCGGCGCCGCCTTCTGTGCCGACCGCATGGGACCAAGTGTGCCGGACTAAAGAGTGGAAGATCATTCTGGGCTACGGCATTCTGCACGTGTACAAGAAGCAACATCCGTGGGTCGTGCCGGCGATCTACGTGATTAACGACTGGATTCTGCGCCCAGACGGGACGGAGTTCATTCTCGAGAAACGTGAGGACTCGGCGCTGGTGCGCGTGTTGGAGGGCGCGGTGACACTGACTGCGCCGGATGGGAGAACGGTGTCGGTGGCTGCGGGGGAACAGCTTTCGCTGATGGACGGCGAATTCTCCAACTTGGCGCTGGATTCGGTGCGGCGCGTGGGCGGCATCCCGTTTGCCGAGTTGCGTCTGGACAGCGGCGTGCCCGAACCATATGCCGTATCTGAGCTGCGTGCGGCGGACGGCGCGTTGCCGGACGGCTGGCTGTGGCAAGAGCCGAATAAGAACCTGGACGGCCTCGGCGACGCCACGCTGGACGTGATCGACGAGGAGACGCTGCGCATCACGGTTCCCAACGAGAATGATTTCGGCGGCAGCCGGGCGGATGCGCCGCGGCTGTTGCACAAGGTCACGGGCGATTTCGACCTAGAGAGCGAGATGCTCTTGCAGTGCGAGGGGTTGCACATGGCTGTGAGTGAGTTCGTCCTCTTCACGCCGGACACGCCCTTGGGCTATCTGCAGGGGCAGATCAATGCCGGTTTCTTGGGCGCGCACTACTATATGCCGGGCGGTGGGTGGGCGCATTGGCAGAACGAAAACATTCTGGGCGTGGTCAACCGTGCGATTCCCGATGTAGCCGCGGCGCCGGACGAACCGATCCGTGTGAAACTGTCGCGGCGCGGCGACCAGTTCAAGACGTATTGGAGCACGGATGGAGGCGAGAGTTGGACTCTCTCCAGTCGTCGCGTGTTGGCGCTGCCTGAAACACTGTGGACGGGGTGGCTCTTCAAGCGCATGGCGTGGGATGGCCTCAATGATGAGCGGGCGATCACGACGCTGCGCGATGTGCGCCTGTCGATGGGGCCGCTCACCAGCATGATGGAGGATGAGTGGGATGTAGTCGGCCATCGGGGAACGGTGATCCCGCTCGGCGCCGAGATTGTCATGACGCAGGACGGCACGGAGGGGAGTTATGCGCAAGCATATAGCCCCTGGACGATTGACGGGGATTTTGATTTGACGGTGGGCTTCGACGCTGCTGCTATGGAGCTGCAGCCGGAGCAGGAACGCTATATCCACGTGGCGGTGACGACGAACGATGAGGCGAACCATGCGTACGTGCGCAATGCGTTGACCCCCGACTGGCATCGCTATGACGCCGACATGGCAATCAACCAGGGTTGGTATCGCTATCACTACGAGGATACGGCGGAGAGTTCCGGTCGCGTGCGGCTGGTGCGTGAGGAAGGCGTGTTATCCGGCTATATATGGCAAGATGGCGAGTGGGCGCTGTTGGCTGACTGGCAAGATGGGTTCGCCGATGCCGTATATCTTGACCTGC
>JBBSBO010000588.1:0-2707 GCA_038251215.1 Caldilineales bacterium | reverse complement strand
GGTCATTGCACGAGAAACAGGGGTCGACGCCGGCCAAGATCATCGGCATGTCGGCGAACTGATGGCCTACAGCCGACGCCACCACCGTGCCCAAGTTCAAGATGGTTGGGGTGCGAATCTTGATCCGTTCCGGATTCTCGCCGCCGGCGCTGCGGATATAATAGAACAACTCGCCGCGCGGGGCCTCGACGCGGCTGATCGTCTCGCCCGCCTTCACTCTGCGCGGCATCCTCGTCGTCAAATCGCCTTCCGGCAAGTTCGCCAACATGCGCCGGATCATCTCACTCGTAATGCGCACTTCTTCCAGGCGCAGGATGAAACGCGCCTCTAGGTCGCCCGCCGTCTCGACAATCGGCTCAATCGGGAAATCGACATAGGCGCCGTACGGGGCATCCACGCGAATGTCGCGCGGCACGCCCGAGGCGCGCGCCGTCGGGCCTAGCGCGCCCAGCAGCTCGGCCTGCTCTTTGCTCATTATGCCGATGCCGCGCGTGCGCTGCAAGAACATCGTGTCCTTGGTGGACACGTTCAGGTAATGGCGCACCCGCTCATCCAGGAACTCCAGGCCCTTGAGGATATGCTCCTGCTGCTCGGCGGTGATGTCGAACTTGACGCCGCCCAGCACGTTGACCGAATAGTTGACGCGGTTGCCTGTGATCTCCTCGAGCAGATCCATCACGGTCTCGCGGTCGCGCCACGAATACATAAAGAGCGTGTCAAAGCCCGCCTCATGCGCCGCCACGCCGAACCACAGCAGATGGCTATGAATGCGTTCCAGGCCGGCGATGATCTCGCGGATGACGCGCGCCCGGGGCGGCACTTCCACCCCAGCCAGCGCCTCCACGCCCAAGCAATAGGCCTGCGCATGGATATGTGAGCAGATGCCGCACACGCGCTCCAGCAAGTACAGGTTCTGCGTCCAGTTCATGCCCTGGGTGGCCTTCTCGATGCCGCGATGGGCGTAGCCCAAGCGCACGGAAGCGCCCGTTACGATCTCGCCGTCCAGCGTGAACTCAAAGTGCGCCGGCTCCTTGAGCGCCGGATGCTGCGGCCCAATCGGCACCGTGAACTTCTGGCCCTCGTCGCCGGCGGGCTGGGGCACGCGCGGCTCGCGCCGGCCGATCTCCGCCGCGTCGAAGTCATTGCGCAGCGGATACAGGTCCTCGGGCCAATCGTCGGGCAAATAGAGCAAGTGCCGGTCCGGCGTGTCTGTCACGTCGATGCCGAACATCTCCAACAGTTCCCGCTCCTGGATGCTGGCGGAGGGGATGATGCCGCATACGGACGGCACAACGGGATGCTCGCGCGCCACCGGCACGCGCAGCGTCACGACCGTGGGGCCGGAACAAAAGTGATAGAGCACTTCCATGTGGTCGCCGTCGGCGGCAATATCCAGGCCCGAAATAGCCGAAAGATAGCCCCACCGCGCGTCGTGCAAAATGCCCACGGCTTCCAACAGTTCATCCGGCTGCACGACTACATAGACCCGGTTCGGCTCCGGCGTCTGCATCCGATCCTGCCAAGCCTGCAAAAGCGCCTCAGCTTGTTGTTGATTTGCCATTGTTGCTTCCATGTGCGGTGTCCTTTTCAATAGCAGGCTCAGTATCCGGTTGCGTGTTTAGGGCAGTCTCTAGGTCAGCTTGCAGCTCCGTATTGAGCTTTTCCGGATCGATGTTGGGGTCCAGCTTCTGCAACAACTTGACGACGCCGTCGATCACCGCCTCCGGTCGTGGCGGGCAGCCCGGCACAAAGACATCGACCGGGATGATCTCCTCAATGCCGCCCATACAGTTGTAGCAGTTGTGGAAAATGCCGCCCGACAAAGCGCATGACCCAACCGCGATCACGAATTTCGGCTCCGGCATCTGCTCGTAGATGCGCTGCAAGCGCTCGCGCGACTGGCGCGTCACCGGCCCCGTGCAAATCAGCACGTCCGCATGGCGCGGGCTGCCGTGCAGCGTCACGCCCAGCCGCTCCACATCATAGCGCGGCGTCAACGCAGCCAGGATCTCAATGTCGCAGCCGTTACACGAACCGCTATTGTAGTGAATGGCCCAGGGCGAATTGATACGCGCCCATGCCGCCACCTGGTCGATGATCTTCTGCCAGGGCTTATCCAGTTGCACGCTCATCTTGCACTTTCCTTATCCCAAAATCAACGCCCACAGAGCGACGATCAACCCTGCGAGAAACGCCAGACTCGTAAACGAAGGCGTGGTCGTGCCCAGCACCAGCACGCCCAGATGCAACATCGCAAAAAATAGCGCAATAATGAAAAATGGGCGATAACCCGGCACGCCCGACCCCAACGGAGCAGCCTCGCCGCTGGAATACATGCTCGATTTCGCCTCCGACTGCTTGCCCCGAAACGCCACATACTTGCCCATGCCGCTCAAAAGAGCCACCAGGCCAATGTTGACGAGGAAGGCAACCGCCGGATTCAAGATGATGTTTTCCATAAATGGTCGTCCCTTGTTCCTATTATCGCAGAGACCGCTGCTTTGCCCACAATCCGCACACATTGACCTTGGATTGGCCTGCCCTGGACTCGACGCGGCGAATGGTGTTGCCCCTTGTGCTTTCCGTCCCGCCTAACCGCCGAAGGCCGCCGCCAGCGCTTGGCCCGCCGGCACGATCAGCCAATAGACCATGTCGGGCCAAATGCCGACAACCACAATTGCCAACGCTAACAAGCCCATCGGGATGC
>JBBSBO010000587.1:0-2710 GCA_038251215.1 Caldilineales bacterium | reverse complement strand
GGTAAATGGCACCGAAGTCGACGCGGCTGTCGGGGAAATCGGGCGCGTTGTCGAGTACGGATTGGTCGAGCAGGCCGTCGCGCGCCAGTTCTTCCAGGCTGATCAGATAGGGGTTGCCGGCGAAGGAACTGAAGCTCTGGTAGGGGCTGTCGCCGTAGCCGGTGGGGCCGAGGGGCAGCACTTGCCACAGGCTTTGGTGCGTGCGCTGCAAGAAGTCCACCCAGTCATAGGCGGCCTGATCCAGCGCGCCGATGCCGTAGCGCCCCGGCAGCGAAGTGGGGTGCAACAAGATGCCGCTCATGCGTTGGTGTTCCATTGGTCAGACCCCCATGGTGGAAAAATGATTGCGAAGGTACCATTACCCCGCCGCCTGTAGGTAGCGCGTGGTCAGCGCCACCCCCAGCACGAGGACGAGCACGCAAGCCGTGACCCACATGATGTAGCTCGTTGTGCGCACTTCTTCCTGCAGAGCCTGTCGTGTGCCGGGTTGAAAGACGGAGGGCGGCAGATAGCGCGGCAGCAGGCCGTAGGTCACCGCCGCGCCGCCGATCAAGCCACCAATGTGCCCCCAGTTGTCGATGCCGCGCGCGCTGAGACCAAAGACTAGGTTGATGCCGATGATGATGAACATGTTTTGCAGCAGGGCGCGCCCGCGCGCGCCGAAGTTGGCGCGATAACGCAGGAAGTAGACGATCAGCGCGCCCGCCAGCCCAAAGATGGCGCCGGACGCGCCCGCCGAGATCGCCGGCGAAAAGGCATAGCTGGCGAGGCTGCCATACAGCCCGCCGATCAAATAGATCGCCAGGAAGCGGGCATGGCCGAAATAGCCCTCCACCAACGGCCCCAGCGCGTTGAGCGCGTAGAGGTTAAAGAGAATGTGCAGCACGCCGATGTGTAAGAACATGGCCGTGAACAGCCGCCACCACTGCCCTGCCGCCACCAGTTCGTTGACCTTGGCGCCAAACCGCACTAGCACGTTCAGGTCTTCCGTGCCGCGCAAGGTTCCATACCAGAGATAGCCCGCCACGATCATGGCGAGGAAAACGGCTACATTGGCGATCAGCAGCGCGCGCGTCGCCGTGGGCGGGCTGATCCGGATGTAGAATTGCGGGCCGCCGCCGAAGGGCTGCCCTGCGCTCGTGGGGGCGGGCCGGCCTTCCGGGTTGGGCGCGCCGGGCTGGTCGGGGCGTGGCATGCGTTCGGGCGGAAAGGAGTTCACAGGCTGCTCGTTAACTCTTCATAGGCCAAATCATTACAGGTCGAATTGCTACAGGCCAAATCGATGTGGCTCAGATCTTTACGGGCTGCCAGTCGACGCGCCGCTTCTCGGCGCAGATGATGCTGCGCACCTGGTCGGCTGTCTCGTGCAGCTGCGACATGCGGTTCACCACCACGTAGTCGAACTCGGCCACCCGCTTCAGCTCTTGCCGCGCCGTGGCGATGCGCATCGCCAGCTTGCCGGCGTCCTCGGTTTTGCGCTCCTGCAGGCGGCGCACCAGCTCGTCCTCGCTCTCGGAGGTGAGGAAGATGGTGACGGCGTTGGGGATCAGCCGGCGGATGGTGGCTGCGCCCTGCACGTCGATGCGCATGACCACATCTTGCCCGCTCGCCAGCGCCTGGCGCACGTGCTTCTTGGGGATGCCCTTGTAGTCGCCGTAGACCATGGCATACTCCAGCAGCTCATTCTGCTCGATCATCTCGGCGAATTCGCTCATCGAGACGAAATGATAGTCCACGCCTTCCGTTTCCTGGGGGCGCTTGGGCCGCGTGGTCGCCGTGACGACGAAATGAAAGGACTGATTCTGCTCTTTCATCAGTTGCAACGTGGCGTCCTTGCCCACGCCGCTCGGCCCGGAGAGTACGACCAAGACCGGCCTCGGCTTGGCGTAGTTGCGATATAGGATGTCGATCTCGGAATCAATCTCAGGATCGGACGCGGTCTCGGTCGCGGCCTCGCCTACGTGGCGTGGGATGGCTGCCTCGTGAACGCCGGCATGATGGGTCATTGGCTTGCCCCTGCTCTATCAACTCATTATAATGGCCGCAATAATGCCCGCATGATCCTGCCTGCACGCGGGAATCGTCCATGCGTCGCGGCGGGCCGGGCGCCGGCGCCAAAGGCCGCGCACATCGCGCGCCTGCCGGGTATTGCTCGAAGTATACGTGAGGACAGGCTGTCGCGGAAAATCAGCCGCCGGGCGCTCTACCCGTCATGCGTCATCCGTCATGCGTAACCCATGACTCGTGACGCATGACCCATGACTCGTTCTAACCAGCAGAGGTGCGCCATGCCCATTTACGAATATATCTGCTACGACTGCCGCAAGCGCGTCAGCGTCTTCTTTCGCAGCTTTAGCGAGGCGAGCGACGCCAACGCGGCCTGCCCTCACTGCGCGGGGAAGAACCTGCGCCGCCTGGTGAGCCGCGTGTCGGTGATGCGCTCGGAGGACAGCCGCCTGGATGAACTGGCGGACGATCCGTCGCTGATGTCCGGGCTGGAAAGCGAAGACCCGCGCGCGCTCGCCAGCTTTATGCGCCGCATGAGCAATGAGACGGGCGAGCCGCTCGACGCCGAGATGGGCGAGATGATCGACCGCCTGGAGAAGGGCGAAAGCCCCGACGAGATCGAGAAGTCCATGCCGGACATGGCGGGCATGGACGATGGCATGGGCGGCATGGGCGGCATGGATGATCTGTCCGGCATGGGCGG
>JBBSBO010000586.1:0-2722 GCA_038251215.1 Caldilineales bacterium | reverse complement strand
CTCCGCTTTATATCTTGCGTTGCGTTGCGTTGAGTATATAAGAGGAACAGTACAGAATCAACAGAACACCAGTCCGAAGTACCTCGTCTGGTTAAACAGGTTCTTCAACTGTGACGAACCTTTATTGCCTGCGGCCCAACGTAGGCTTCAGCGGCGCCGCTGGCAGGTTCGATAGACCGAGGCGAGCGGTGACCCGCGGCGGCCTCCAAAAACAAACCCAGGTTGGGGCCGCGCCAGCGGCGTCCGCTGCAAGCCATGTTGGGCCGGGGGCCGACGAAGCGACGGGCGATCGGGATGATCGCCCGATGACGTGCTGCCGCTCCGCGGCGGGAACCGGCATCCTCCGGCGCGCACGGGATGATCGCCCGACGCCGCAATCGCCCTCCGCGGCGGGAACCGGCATACGCCTACGCGTACGTGATCATCGGCCGGGGCCGTGATCCCGCTACCTCGCCGTGAACTTAGACCTTGGCAGGCAGTTCGGTCGGCGTGGACGGCGTTTCTGTACCGTTCCGCGGCATCGTCACGAGCAGCAGCACGATGAACACCACGGGCATGAAAACCGAGAGGGGGGCTTGGGCGACGGTGAGCGCACCGGATCCGATATAAACGAGGGTGGCGATCCAGTCGATGGCCTGCACGCCGACCATCGTGATAATCCAGACACGGTACTTGGGCGGATTGCGGATGGCGAGGATCAGGCCGACCGCGTAGCCCAAGCATCGGGCGCCGAAGACGGCGAATACCCAATAGGACCACTGCGGTGTCTCCGGGAGGCCGAGTGACTCGGCGAGCATGCCGGGGAAGAACATGTAGAGCAGCCCGGCCACGAACTGGGCGATTGCGATGACCACGAGGGTAATGCGAAGGATGAGGGTTCTCATGGGTATCCTTTGTAGTCAGCGCTGATTGAATTTTAGGTGCTGAGTCGCTGCCGCGCGCGGATGGTCGGAACAGAAATGATCGCCCCGGCGCGGCAGTAAAGCACGTCGCTGCCGCGCGCGGATGGTCGGAACAGCATAACGCGCGGGCGCTCGGAAATGGACGATGCGCGAACAGAACGACGGCATGGCTGGAAAGCGCGTCTTTAGAATGCCTGCCAACTCTTCGGTTGAGGTGTGTTCCGTAATTCCCCAGTCCCGAATGTCTGTCTCTGACAATCGGTGCATGGGCAGCCCGTAGTTCTCGACTTCCCACAAAGTAATTCGATGACCATTCCCCACTTCCTTAAGTCGACGGCCCAAATGCTTGGACGTCTCGGCCAGCATGATGTCTTTGAGCGTAGGAGGAACAAGCCATTCGTTGTTTACGAAGCGTATAAGCGACTTGCGATCGACGGCTAACTCTTTGTCTTCGTCTAGGAAGAACAGTTGATCCATTTCGTCACCGAGCATCTTGATGCGCTGCCTTACCTCCTCAGACAGGACTCTTTTGGCTATCACGTCGACGAGATTGTTGGGATTCGATCTAGTGTCCATGCTGTGCTCCTCCTATACGACTGCGGCGACGATGTCGCAACAGTCAAATCTTCCGTCTTCCGTTTCTCTCTACGGGCGTCGACGGCGACCATTTTCGCCACGATCATCAGGCATTATAGCAATCCTATCGAATCTATAAAGTGGGTGGAGATTTTCTTGGGGGTTGCGCACCCAAACCCCCGCTTCTTAATTTACAAATCATTTAGGATTGCTATAGGACCAGAGAACGACTGCGGAGCGCGGCGGTCTCGCTTGCATATTAGTTGCCTGCTGCTGCGTGGCGCGAATTGTGCGGCGAGGCTGACCCTTGAAAGCGCTCAGCCAAGCTACTTGATTAAGCGTTCAAATGGACATCAACTCCGCCTGACCCTCATGCCTTGAGGCAGCGGCGAGTCAGGCCTTCATGATCAGCTACGCCATCTTTGACCTGTGCCTGAAATTCGATTGCAACCATCGTTATCCTCCTTATCAGGTCTGCTATCCTCGTAGTGGTAGTATACCACGGAGCCGGTGAGTGGTGGACACGCAGTCACGTCTGTCGGCGGGCATCTTCCTTCTCTGTCAAGCGAGCAGTATTCGCAAGAGCGGCCCAACGGTTTGGCATTCAGCAGGGGCTGGAAGGTACTACCCGCATAGATCGGGGTCGCCTCTTTCTGCGTCGGGATGCCAAAAACGCCCCGATCCAGCCGCTCCGCTGGAACGGCGGGTTGGGCGGGGCAGGCGGCCGCCAACGGTCCCCACACGCTGCGCCGAGGCATGCGCGCCAGCACCCAGGCATGCGCCGCGCGTCCGAATCTGCCGACCGGCGCGGCATGCGCGCCAGCCCCCCAGGCATGTGGGCAAGCACCCCCGGCATGGGCCGCGATGTCCGAATCTGCCGACCGGCGCGGCATGCGCGCCAGCCCCCCAGGCATCGGTCGCGTGGCCACATCAGCCGACCGTCGCGGCATGATCGCCAACCCCGAGGCAGGCGCCGTGTGTTCGAATCAGCCGACCGACGAAGCATGATCGTCAGCACCCGAGGCATGGGCCGCGTGGCCACAGCAGTCGACCGACGAATCATGATCCCCGACGCGTCGTCCATGGCTTCTGGACGCCACGTGCTGGGCCTGCCCGCCCAACGGTTAGTGTTCAGCCGCCGCCTTGCGGCCCTCACCAACGCCACTGAGACTGACGCTGGCAGGGATTTCAAAACGCAAAAAAGCTCCGATCTTGCGCGCCGCAAGGCGGTCGGCTGCAACACG
>JBBSBO010000585.1:0-2722 GCA_038251215.1 Caldilineales bacterium | reverse complement strand
GGGGCGGCTCCTGAAGTTGGCTCAAAATTCACCGATATCCTGAAAGCGGAAGCGCTCGATTGCCAGCAAGCCTGCCGCAGAGACGAGCATCAGAATCGTGCTCATGGCGAGGGCTTGCCCAAAGTTGAGCAGGCCGGGTTGGCCTAGAGCGCGGTAGATCACCACGGGCATGGTGGGGAGGTCCGGACGGCTGACGAGCAGGGTGGCTCCGAATTCGCCCAGGCTGATGGTGAAGGCGAAGGCGGCGCCGACGGCGAGCGTGCGCGCCAGGATAGGTGCGTCCACTTCGCGCCAGGTGCGCCCCGGCGACGCGCCCATCACCTGGGCGGACTCGCGCAGGCGCGGGTCGATGCCGCGCAGCGCAGGCAGGACCGTGCGCACGACGAAAGGCATGGCGATGAGCGTGTGCGCCAGCGGCACGAGCCAAATGGAGGTGCGCAGCGCGCCCATGGCGATGATGTAGCCGTAGCCGAGCGTCACCGCGGAGGTGCCCAACGGTAGCAAGAAGACGGGGTCCAGGACGGCGCTGAGGCGGCTGCGCGGGCGGGCGAGCAGATAGGCGCCGATGGCGCCGAGCAGCAGGCTGAAGGCGACTGTAACCAAGGCAAAGAAGAGCGAGTTGCGCACGGCGGTCAAGGGGTTGACATAAAATGCGCTCTGGCGACGATTGAGCGCCAACTCGCGGTAGTAGTCGAGGGTTAAGCCTTCGCCGCCCAGGCTGACGCTTTGCCAGAGCAGGGCAAGCAGCGGCGCCAGCAAGACGAGCAGCATGAAGGCCGCGCTGCCCGCGACGATGAGGCGGTCGGCGGGCGTGATGGGGCGGCGGGCAGTGGTCTGGCGCGGGCGCATGTCGAGGGGGATGCTAGTGCGCGCTTGCAGGCGCGTGTAGACCGACATGATGCTGAAGGTAATTGCCATCTGCACCAGGCTGAGGAAGGCGGCGACGCGCAAGTTGAAGAGGCTGACCGCTTGACGGTAGATCTCGACTTCGAGCGTGGCGAAGCGCAGCCCGCCCAGGATGAGCACGACGCCGAAGCTAGTGAAGCAGAAGAGAAAGACCAGAAGCGCGGCGGCTGTGATGCTGGGCATGAGCAGGGGCAGCGTCACCGTGCGGAAGAGACGCAGGCCGGAGGCGCCCAGCACCGAGGCGGCCTCGCTGATGGTTGGGTTGAGGTTGGCCCAAAAGCCGCCCACGGTGCGCACGATCACGCTGACGTTATAGAAGGCATGGGCCAGCAGAATGATCCAGATGGTCTGCTCCAGGTTGAGCGGCGGGCGTTCCAGGCCAAAAAGAGATTGCAGCCACTGGTTGATCAGACCGCGGTCGCCCAGCAGCGAGGTAAAGGCGACGGCGACGACCACGGTCGGCATTACGAACGGGATCGTCGTGAGAGCACGCAGCAAGGATTTGCCGGCGAACTCGTTGTGGGCAAAGACATAGGCGAGGGGCAGGCCGACCGCGAGGGTAAGCGCAGTCGAAGCGACCGCCTGCCAGGTGGTGAACCAGAGCAAGTGCCAGAAGAACGGCTGGCGCACGACGTCGCCGATGCCGCCGCTCTGCACGCCCATCGCCCCTGCAAAGCCGACGCGCACGATGGCGGCGAGCGGGTAGAAGTAGAAGAGCGCCAGGAAGAGCGCCGGGATGAGGGCCAGGATATAGAGCGGCGGGATGCGCCTGAGCATAGCGAGCCTGTTGTTTCTTGCTGGGCGTGGCCGCGCTTAGCGCAGCATGACGTCGGTCCAGGCGCTGATCCAGGCATCGCGCTGGGCCTCGATGGCGTCGGGCGCGATGAAGGCCGGTTCGGCGGGCGTCTGCGCAAACTGCACGAAAAGCTCGGGCAAGGCGGCGTCGGCGTTGGCGGGATAGACGAACATTTGCAAGGGGATGTCTTCCTGGAAAGGCGTATCCAGCATGTAATCGACGAAGGCGCGGGCCAGTTCTTCGTGCGGGCTATTGCGCAGGATGCCGACAAACTCGATCTGACGGAAGGTTGCGCCGGGAGGCGAGATGTTGACACTGGCTGGCGTCGTGCGTCCGTCGGTGGCGTAGAGCACGTCGGCGGGCGGGCTGGTGGTGTAGCTCACGACGAGAGGGCGGTCGCCGGCGCCGGCGGAGCCGACCGTGAAGCGCTCGAAGTAGGCTTCGCTCCAGCCGCCGGTGATGAGGATGCCGTTGTCGCGTAGTGCCTGCCAATAGTCCAGATAGCCGTCTTCGCCGAAGTGGGCGATGGTGGCGAGCAAAAAGGCGAGGCCGGGCGATGAACTGGCGGGGTTGGGCGCGACCAGCAGATTGGCATATTCCGGCTTCGTCAGGTCCTCCAGCGTGGAGGGCAAGGGCAGGCCGGCGGCCTCGAACCAGGCTTGATCGGCATTGAGGTTGACGTAGCCGGTGTCGACGGGCAGCAGGCGGTTGCTCGCGTCTAGCTTAAGCTCGTCCGGGATGCGGCTGAGCAGGGGCGAGGCATAGGGTGTGAAAACATCGGCATCGAGGGCGCGGCTGAGAAAGGTGTTGTCGACGCCGAAGAAGATGTCGGCGAGCGGCGCGTCCTGGCTGAGGATGATCTTGTTGAGGGCCTCGCCGGCGTCGCCCAGGGTGAGGAACTGGAGTTTGACGTTATGCTCGGCCTCGAACGCAGCGATTACTTCCTCGCCGGCGCTGAATGAGTCGTGTGTGGCGACGGTGAGGGTGGCGGGCGCCGGCGCGGCGGGGCTGACGGCTTGG
>JBBSBO010000584.1:0-2726 GCA_038251215.1 Caldilineales bacterium | reverse complement strand
TCGACCAACAGGGCGGCGTCGCCGGCGACTTCGGGCAGAGAGGATGTGTTGGCTGTCATAAGGGGCGCTCCAGCGGCTTGCGCTTCCAGGACGGGCAGACCGAACCCTTCAAAGAGAGAAGGGTAGCAGAAGAAGCGTGCGCCTGCAAGCAGGGCGGGCAGGTCCGCGTCGGCTACGTAGCCGGGCAGGCGAATGTGCGCCGCCATAGGACTGCGCTGGGCGTCGTCGACCAGGGGCGCGCTCAGCCAGCCGAGGCCGCCGGCTAACACCAAGTCCCAATCCGGCGCGCCGCGCTGGGCCAGGCGGTTGTAGGCTTCGATCATGCGGGCGATGTTTTTGCGCGGCTGGATCGAGCCGACATAGAGCGCGTAGGGCCGCGGCAGGCGGTAGGCGGCGGCCGCGGCGGCGATCTGCGCGGGCGTCGGCGTGGGCATGGGCGTCGTCGCTTCGTGGATGACGCGCAGCTTGGCGGACGGCGTGGCGTATTGGCGCTGCAAGTCGGCGGCAGTGGACGCGCTGACCGCGATTACACAGCGCGCCACGGCCGCGCTCCAGCGCGTGCTCCACGTCAGATAGAGGCGCTGGCGGCGCGTGTGGGTCTCGGGGAAATAGACATAACCCAGGTCGTGGACGGTGACCACGCTGGGTGGCAGGCGCGCGGGCGACAGGGCAAAGGGGATGACGTGGCTGGGCACAAAGAGCACGTCGGGCGGGGCGCGGCGCACCTCGCCGCCCAGGGCGCGGTGCGTCCACATGCGCCGGGCGGGCAGGACGCGCAGCTCAACGTTGTCGCGGGCGGCGCCGGGCGTGCGCTGCGGAAAGGGCGCGCCCTCCGACGCCGGGTCAGGCGCACGGTCGGCGTAGAGGCGCCAGTCGTGGCGGGCCGCGTCCGGCAGTTGGAGCAGGTGGCGGATGATCTCGTAGGCGTAGCGCTCGGCGCCGGTGCGCTGTGGGCGCAGGCTACGCGAGGCGTCGATCCCAATCAGCATGAGACTCCGATCAGCATGGGGGCAGGCCCAGCTCGGCGAGCGCGGCGCTCACCTCGGCGGCGATGGGGCCGCGGCGCAGGATGCGCGGGGCGGGGCCGGACAGGTCGACAATCGTGCTGGCGGGCGAGGGCGGCGTCGCGTCTTGGTGCTCTTGCGGCTCTTCTTCGCCCGCGTCTTCTTCGCCATGGTCCTGCAGGATCAGGGGCAGGCGACCCTCCAGTTGCCGCGCCACTTGCGCGGCGCGGTGTGTTTCCGCCGCGCCGCTGAGGTTGGCGCTGGTGGCGGCGAGCGGCCCGCTGCGCTGCAGCAGCGCGCAGAGCGCGACGTGGGCGGGCATGCGCACGCCGACGGACGTTTGGCCCGCGGTGAGCACGGCGGGCAGACCGCAGCGTGCGGGCAGGATCAGGGTCAGCGGGCCGGGCCAGAAGCGCTCCGCCAGTTGCAGGGCGGCAGGAGGCAGCGGCAGTCGCACCAGCCGGGACAATTGATCGCGCGCGCCGACGAGGATGGGGATAGCCTTGTCGGGCGGGCGCTCTTTGACGGCGAAGAGCGCGGCGACGGCGGCGGAACTGTCATAGCGGGCCATGATGCCATAGACCGTGTCGGTGGGCGCGGCGATGACGGCGCTCTGCGCCAGCAGCGCCAGAGCCTCGCGCTGGGCCTGGGCGTCGGCAAAGGGCAAGATGCGGGTTAACATAGGCGGCAAGGACGGCCTTTCATGGGGCAGGGATGGGCGCCGGAAGCGAGCGCGCAGTCAGTTCTCGCGCCGTAGGTACTAGGGGCGGAAGTTTCCGCACAGGACAATCGTAGGGCTGAATGCAGGCTCGCGCGCAAATTCGTAGCCTCGCGCCGGGGCAATCTGTGATATGGTAGAGCCAATCGCGCACAGGGCGGCGTATAGAGCGGCAGGGCAGAGGCCGGTGTATCCAGCATTGTTGGTTTCCTCACGCATAAACTCGCATACGGGGCGCACGGCTGAGCCTGGAGAGGGCGCGGTCGCTGGGCGACGAGGCCCATTCTCCCTAGTTCTTGCGCGTTTACCGTCGCGTCCACAGCCGTGTACAGGAGAAGAATAGGTGTGGCGCGAAAGATTAGTTGCAGAATGGTAGGAAATTTCCATTTCGTAAAACGTATTTGTTGCACATGGCAACTTGTGTGTATACTAACAACGGGTGGTTCTATCGTCAATTCATCACGTCAATTCATCACTTATTCATCATTCTAACCCAACGCTGCTTCGCGCGGACGCCTCCGAATCTAGACACGTCGGACCTAGACGCTTCGGATCTAGCCACTCCGGAAGTTGTCCTCGTGGATCACAGCGGCAAGCAGGGGCACAGCCTGAACTTATTAACGTAGGAAGAAAGGTCGTCGATTCTTCTGCGCACGGCTAAGGCAGGGAGGCCGCAAAACCACTCGTCAGGTTTTGCGGCGCCAGGCCGCCGGCTACTGCCATCACAGCGTTGTCCAGGGCCGATTGGCGCTACGCGTCGCACATTGCGCAGCTGGGCATTGCGCAATCAGACTTGCGCAGTCGGGCTTGGGCATGAGCGGTAGTCTGCAGCCGTACCGCTAGCAAGAAGCGAACACAGCCGGCTCCGATCTCGACCCGTCTATGGCGACCCGTCTCTGTGGGCCTGTCAAGGTCGATCCGGCAACGCACGATCCGGTAACGCACTATGGCGTCTTTGCAGAGCGTGTGGGTCAATTCCCTGTGGGTCCTGGGTGTTTCCGGGG
>JBBSBO010000583.1:0-2727 GCA_038251215.1 Caldilineales bacterium | reverse complement strand
GGGCCGCAACCGGCTGGGCGTGATCTTGCTGGGCGTGGCATTGACGGCATTGGTGGCGATGATGGCGATCACGTTGATGGCAGGCGTGTTGCCCACTTTGCGCTCCGAGCGGGGCCCGGGTACGGCTGCAGCCGGTGCGGTTGCCGTTGTGCCGGAGCAGACAGCAAATGCTTCGCCGGCTCCGCAGCCTGGCGCGACGGAAGTTGAGTCGGGTGATGGACCGGGGGCTTCACCCGTCCAGGCAACCGCGACGGAAGAAGCCGCCGGCGTAGGCGATGGCGCGGGCAGCGAGACGCCGTCCGTTGAGGCCACGCCGTCGCCGCCGCTGGAGGCATCGCTTGATTACGCATGGGAGACCGCCCAGGTCTTCTTCGACGAGCGTGACTGGGGCGAGGCGGTGACGTGGCTGGTGGCAGTGCAGCGCATCGACCCGGAGTTCGAGAAGGGGCTAGTGGCGTCGATGCTGGGCGAGGCCTTCATGGGGCAGGCCGCGCTGGCGATCCGCGCCGGTCAGTTGGATGAAGCGCAAGCCGAGTTGCAAAAGGCCGTGGAGATTCTGCCCGACTTTGCCGTCGTGACGACGCTGCGCGACGCCGTGTCCAACTTGTCGCAGGCCGACCCGGAGGAAGAACGCAGTGCGCTGCGCTCGCTGCGCACTGCATTTTTGGGTTACGCCAACGCTCTGGTGGCCGAGGGGCGGACGTGTGATGCCGCTATCCAGGCCGGATATGCCTATGACTTATTGGCGAATCCGCAGGTGTTGGAGACGAAACAGGCCTATGACGCGGCCTGCATCGAGGAGACGCGGGAGGAAACGCTGACGACGATGACCGGCAGCCTGCTCTTTTCGTCGGTCGAAGGCCAGCAGTATCGCATCTTTCGCCTGCCGGTGGGAGTCGACGCCCGCGCGACCTTGCTGATCGAGAACGGCGCGCAGCCGGCGCTGGACCCGACGGGTACGATGGTCGCCTTTTTCAGCTTGCGCAGCGACATGCAGGGCTTGGCCGGTTTTGACCTGACGCGCGGCCTGGATCCGAATGAGCGGAGCGTTCGGTACACGAATTTCGTTGAAGATGCGCGCGACAGCCCGCCGAGTTGGAGTCCGCAAGGGGACCGCTTGGTCTTTGCCAGCACGCGCTTTGGCGATGGCCGCTCGCGCGTATATATCACGGAGGCCGGCGAGGCGGGCGCGACGACGGAGCTTGGTTTTGGCAAAGACCCTGCCTGGCATCCGAGCGCGGATCTGATCGTGATGAACGGCACGGATGAGACAGGCAATGCGCCGGGGCTGTGGCTGATGCGCCCCGACGGCAGCGGACGGCAGCGGCTCACGGACAACGGCAATGATCAGCGACCGGCCTGGACGCCGGATGGGAGCGCTGTGGTGTTTATGAGCAATGGGCGCGACGACAATTGGGAACTCTACCGAGTAGACTTGGCAGACGGCGGCGTGGCCCGCTTGACGGTGAACACGGCGCAGGACGGCTTGCCGTCGGTCAGCCCGGACGGCGCGTATGTGGCATTTATGAGTGACCGCGACGGCTATTGGCGCGTGTGGTTTGTGCCGATCGACGGCGGCGATTCGCTGCCCTTGGCGAATATCCCCGGCGAGCTGCCGAAGTGGCTGGAACACGCGGTGCAGTGGGTGAAGTAGTGGATGTTGACCCGAATGCAGGCCGCGGCCTGACATGGGATAACTTGACGGGCGAGCAGGTCGGCAGGTTTTTGGTGCAAAGCCGGCTGGGCAGCGGCGGGGCCGCGGTTGTCTACCAGGCGTATGACCAGGTGGCGGGCCGTTCGGTGGCGTTCAAGGTGCTGCCGCCTAACTCGGAGGGCGGAGCGCGCGACCGCTTCCGGCGCGAGGCGCTGATGGCGGGCGGGCTGCGTCACCCTAACATCGTTCAGGTATACCAGGTTGGCGCTAACGGGGCGGGCGGCCTGGCTTATATCGCTATGGAGCTGGTGGAGGGCGAGAGTCTCGCCGACCTCCTAAGCCGGCGCCACGTACTCCATGCCGATGAGAGCTGTAATTTGTTGGCGCCGATTGCCTTGGCGCTGGCGCACGCGCATCGGCAGGGCGTGGTGCATCGCGATGTCAAGCCGAGCAATATTCTGCTTAAACCGGCCGGCCCAGCCGCGGCGACGCGCGTGCAGTTGCAGTCGATCGATCACCCGGTCGTGCCGCTGTTAACCGACTTTGGCGTGGCGCGCTATCTGGACGCGCCCGAACTGACCCATGCCGGGCGCACGGTGGGTACGCCGGCCTTTATGGCCCCGGAGCAATGCGCCGGCAGCCGCAGCATCGACGGCCGCGCCGACATTTATGCGCTGGGGACGGTGCTCTATCGCTGCGTGGCGGGCCGGCTGCCCTTCCTTGGCTCCATGACGCAGGTGATGCACGCCCAGGTCTATGACCCGGTTGTGATCGACGATCAGGTCTTGCGCAGCTTGCCGCCGGAAGTGGTGGAGCTGTTGCGCCGCAGCCTGGCCAAGCGACCGGAAGATCGCTACGCCGATGCGGGTGAGATGGCCGCGAGTTTGGCGCGGGCGGGCGAGAGCGTCAAGCGCGTCTGGACGGATGACGGTGAAGCGGACGCAGCCACGGCGACCTTGGCGGCGGTGGAAGCGATTGCCGGCGGGGATCGCAACGGTGCCGCGCCCAAAACGGCTTCTATCTTGGTGCCAAGTGCAGGGGCGAACGCTGCACCCCAGGTCACAGCTCAGGGG
>JBBSBO010000582.1:0-2728 GCA_038251215.1 Caldilineales bacterium | reverse complement strand
TCGCCTATCGTCCCCCGAGCGTCAAACGTACGCGGCCGGCGGGCACCCCTGGGCGCAATTGCGACGCCTCGGAATACGTCTGCTGCGCGTTACGTGCATCGCCCAGTTCGCGATGCAGATCGCCGAGCGCCAACATGGCGTCGAGCAGCCCCGGCTCCTTCTTCAGCGCAGCCTCCAAGTCGGCCTGTGCGGCTTCGGTATCGTGCAGGCGGCGATAGATCTCGGCCCGCGCTACCAGCGTCTCGGCGCTGGGTGCAATGCGTCCGGCCGCCTGAAGCAGCGCCAACGCCTGCTCGCGGTCGCCGCGCTTGGCCCAGAAGCCCGCATAGTCAACCAGGACCAGGCCCGACGCCGGCGCCACGGCCCGCGCCCGCGCATAGATCGCCTCGCCCTCGTCCCAGCGCTCTTGCTTTTCATACAGAGCAGCCAGCGTCAGGTAGCCGTCCACCACGGCAGGCTCGAGCAGCAGGGCCTGCAAATAGGCCTGTTCGGCCTCTTCAGCCCTGCCGGCGGCCTCATAGCCCAGACCGGCGGCGATGCGGTAGTTGGCGTTGGTCGGTTCTAGCTCGACCGCCCGCTCATAGTGCGCCAGGGCCTCGTCCACGCGCTCGACGCGCAGGTAATGGTCCGCCAGCGCGCGATGGATGGCGGCATCGGCGGGCCGCAGCGCAAGGTGGTCATTATACCACTTCTCGGCTCCCTCCTGCGTGCCACCCTTCTGTTGCGATTCCGCTTCCAGATACAGTCCCATGGCGGCGACGAGCGCCGTGTCGTTGCCCAGCGCCGCGATGCCCGCCTCGAGGACGTCCTTGGCATCGCCGGGCCTGGCCTGCTGGATATAGCTGTCGGCGAGGGCGGCATAGAGCGGCGCCCGCTGATTAGCCTTTGCCAAGCCGGTCTTGAGCAATTCCTCGGTCGCAGTCAGCTCGCCCTGGTTCGACCATAGCTCCGCCAGGCGCAGGTAGTATTGGCTTTCGCCCGGCTCCAGCGCCACCGTCTGGCGGAAGGCGGATAAGGCCGCCTGCGGTCGCCCCTGGCTCAGGTACAGCTCGCCCAATTCGGCGGAGAGCCTGGCATCCGACAAATTGATGCGTGCGGCGCCCAGCAGCGTGTTCAACGCCTCCGAGTACTGCCCCGCCTCGCGCTGATAGCGCGCCAGGCGCACGATGAACTCGACGTTCTGCGGGTCTAGCTTCAAGGCCTCTTGCGTGTAGGTGAGCGCCGCATCGTTCTGCCCGAAGCGCTTGAGAATATCCGCCAAGACTAGCGTGACGGATTCGTTATCCGGCTGCAGCGCCCGCGCCCGGCGGAACCAGTCCAGCGCGCCGCCGGCGTTGCCCAGCCGCTGCTCCAACACGCCCCACTGGATATAGGCGTTGACAT
Source organism: Caldilineales bacterium (assembly GCA_038251215.1). Taxonomy (GTDB): domain Bacteria; phylum Chloroflexota; class Anaerolineae; order Caldilineales; family Caldilineaceae; genus JASGTU01. Next base: position 1,345 of record JBBSBO010000582.1, on the reverse strand, counting down.
TACGGCTGTCGGCTGCCAGCGCGCTTTCCAACAGCGGGGTCGCTTCTTCGTTACGCCCCTGCTCGATCAGCAGAGTTGCCAGTTCGACATAGGCATTGGAGCTGCCGGCGTTGAGGGCCAGCGTCTGGCGGTAGCTCTCTTCCGCCGCCGCCCCTTCGCGGTTGGCCCGCTGCGCCCGCGCCAGCGCCATCGTGGCGTGCGCGTTGCCGGGGTGATTGTGCGCCGTGCTGCGATAGACGGCGAGCGCATCTTCCTGGCGGCCGCGCTCAGCATAGGCGTCCGCCAGTGCGACCTGCCCCTCCACAAAGCCGGGGGCGATCTTCACGGCAACTTCCAGTTGTTGCAGCGCCTCGTCCGACGATCCGATCTCCTCGAGCGCGCGCGCCAGCCCTAAGCGCGCCTGGGGCCACCAATCGTCCAGCTCAATGGCGTTGCGATAGGCTTCGGCCGCGAGGATAGGCTGCGCTTCCTGCAAGTACAGGTCGCCGACGCCCTTGTAATACTGCGCCAGGTCCACCGGATACCAGCCCTGCTGTTTGCCCGTCTCGATCGCCTTTTGATAGAGCAGGATGATGTCGTCCAGCCGCGCCGGGTCGCCGCTCAGGCGCGCCAGCAGGTTGAGATAGGACGGGCCTTCGCTGATCGGGAAGACGGGTTCACCGGCGCGCAGCAGTTCGGCGATAATCTGCGGGTCGAGGTTAGCCGCCGGCGCAGCCGGGTCGCGTGCGGCGCCCGACTCGCCCACCGTGTCCGAATCAAACGACTGGGCCGCCTGGCTCCCCCCTTCCGCCGGCTTGCCTAGGCCGGGATGCGACTTGCCCTGCATGGCAAAGTCTGCGTTGGATAGCGCCATGCTCAGTGCGCTTTGACGCAGCACGGCCGCGGCTGCGACGTCGCCCTGCGCTTCCTGCAATTCCGCCAGTTGTACATAGGCGTTGGTGAACTGCGGGTCCGTGTCCAGCGCGCGTTGATAGGCCGCCGACGCGCCCGCCACGTCGTTGCGACGGCGCAGCGCATCGCCATAGGTGACGTGCGTCCACGGCGTATCCGGGGCCGCAGCCACCGCCGCGCTGTAGTAGTTCATCGCCGGCTCCAAAAGCCCCATGTCCTCCGCCACTGCCGCCAGCCGGATGTAGGCAAAGGCCCGGCTTGTATTAGTAGCGCCGGGATTCATGCTGTTGGACGAGGTATACAGTTCGAACTTATCCAGCGCGGTTTGATAGGCGTCGATGGCCGCCGCCGTATCGCCGCGGCGCTGCAAGTGGTCGCCCAGCGCCAGCGCCAGCGTCGCCTCCCCGGGGTTGGCGCGTGCAGCGGTCTGCAGCAACTCCAGAATGTCGTCCTG
>JBBSBO010000581.1:0-2731 GCA_038251215.1 Caldilineales bacterium | reverse complement strand
GGCGGCTATCTGGGCATGGTGCCGCTGGGCGGCATGTGCGATATCGGCAATTGCACCTGGCAGAGCCGGCTGCATCACCTTGTGCTGCCGGCCACGGTTAGCGCCATCAGCGGCTGGATCGGCTTCTCGCGCATCCTGCGCTTTGAGATGCTGGAAGTGCTCAATATGGACTATGTGCGCACGGCGCGCGCCAAGGGGCTGTCGCGCAACATGGTGATGTGGCGGCACGTGCTGCGCAACGCCATGATGCCCTTCGTCACGGGCCTGAGCAGCATCTTCCTGCTGATCCTGTCCGGCTCCGTGCTCTTCGAGATGGTCTTCTCTTGGCCCGGCATGGGGCGGCTGACGATCAACGCCATCAACGCGCGCGACTACCCGGTGATGATGGCGCTGTTTGTGATCAGCTCGTTCCTGGGCATCGTCGGCGTGCTGATGGTGGACATCCTCTACAGCGTGGTGGACCCGCGCGTGCGCTATGACAGGTCGGTGAACTAACCATGACCACGCCCGCCGTCACCCTTACCGAGCCGCCGCGTGTCGAGAATGCGCCTACCAAGCAGCAGACGTATTCCGGCGCAGTCTTCAGCAAAATCTATCACGACAAGATCACCGTCTTCGCCATTTTGCTGCTGATCTTCGTGATCAGCATCTCCGTGGGCGCGCCCTGGATCGGCGAGCATGTGCTGGGCTTCAGCCCCACCAAAACCGATCTGCGCATGCGCAGCGAGCCGCCCACCTGGGCGCAGGCGGCCTGGCCCGTCTTCAAGCAGTTCACCGCCACCTGCAACAGCAAAGACGATAGCGGCTGTGACTGGGGCCTGTGGGGCGGCATTTTTCGCACGTCGCGGGCCGGGCTGGGCGAGTGCTTCGCCGCCGGCGCGGGCGAGTGCCACTGGATGGGCACCGACGATGTGGGCCGCGATGTGCTGACGCGCGCCGTCTACGGCGGGCGCATCTCGTTGCGCATCGGCCTGTGGGTGGCGACGATCTCGATGACGCTGGGCGTGGCGATGGGGCTGATCAGCGGCTACTATGCCACGACGTGGATCGACGACATTATCAATGCCATCATCATGACGCTGGGCAGCATCCCACTGCTCTTTTTGCTCATCATCCTCTCGCGCATCTTCCAGCCGGGGCCGGAGGGCTTGGCGCTGCTGATCGGCGTGTTCGGCTGGATGGGGCTGTCGCGGCTGGTGCGCGGGCAGATCTTCTCTATCCGCGAGCGCGAATACATCATCGCCAGCCGCGCCATCGGCGCGCCGGCGCGCCGCATCTTGGCGCGGCATGTGCTGCCTAACGTCTCGTCGATCATCATTGTCTCGGCCATTTTCGGCGTGGCGGGGGCCATCATCGCCGAGGCGGGCCTCAGCTACCTGGGGGTGGGCATCGGCCCGCCGCGGCCCAGCTGGGGCAACATGATGCAGGGGTCGCTGGGCAACTTCCAAAATGCGCCCTGGCTGGTGATCACGCCCGGCTTCTTCATCTTTATGACGACGCTCTCGATCTATTTGATCGGCGACGGCCTGCGCGACGCACTGGACCCGTGGATCCGGCGCTGACGCCGGCAGGGACTACGCACAGGTCGAGCAGCATACGCAAGGCAGAGAGGCCGGCGTGAGGTGAGCGCCGGCCTCGCCGCGAGATAAGGCAGTCATTAAGGCAGAAAAGGCAAGGTTAAACGGAGTGCAGAACTGTGCGTAGCCGGTGGATGTGGCCCGCTTTGCTGGCGCTGGCGGTGATCGTTGTCGTCGGCGCTACGACCGCGGCGCTTTATATCAGCGAGGTCGGGCAGAACGACAACGTCGCGCAAACCACGCCCGCGCCGGCTTTGCAGTCTACCTTCACGCCCGCACCTGCCGCGGCGGCGAGCAGTACGCCTGCCGCCACGAGCAGCGCCGTCGCTGCAGGCGAGGGGGCAGCCGCACGCGACTTCGTGCAGTTGGTCGCGGCGGACGCCGACCTCTTCAACCCCGTGCTGACCACGTCGGACACGAGCGAGGCGGTGCTGGACAGGATTTACCCGCGGCTGCTGGGCCAGGATGTGCAGACGGGCGAGATCACGCCGACCGAGCTGGCGGAGCGCTGGGAGCTTTCCGCCGACGGCCTCGTCTACACCTTCTTCCTGCGCAGCGATGTTGCGTGGAGCGACGGCGCGCCCGTCACTGCCGCGGATTTCCGCTTTACCTATGCCGCCCTAGCCGACGAAGGCGTGCAAAGCCCTTACCGCGACCGCACGCGCAACCTCGCGCAGATCGACGCGCCCGACCCCTACACGCTGGTGGTGACGCTGCGCACGCCCGATTGCAGCGTGCTGCACAGCCTGCGCCGTCCGCTGCTGCCCAGCCACCGCTACGCGCCCGATTTCAGCGACCTGGCGTCGAACCCGCTCAACGCCGCGCCGGAGGTGAGCGCGGGGCCGTTGCGCTTTGTGGCGCGCACGCCGGGCGAGCAGATCGTGCTGGCGGCGAATCCTACTTATTGGCGGGGAGCGCCGCCTATGGATCGTTGGCTGCTGCGCATCGTGCCGCCCGCGGCGGAGCGGCTGCGCCAATTGAACGACGGCTTGGCGGACCTGGCATGGTTCTCCGCCGAGGAGTTGGCTGGCCTCGATGTGAGCGGACTCGCGCCCAGCCTGACCTGGCGACGTACGCCCGCGCCGGCCTTTATTTTCCTGGCGCTAAACCAGGCCAACCCGGGCGCGCCGCAGCCGGGCCGTGACAGCGCCGGC
>JBBSBO010000580.1:0-2731 GCA_038251215.1 Caldilineales bacterium | reverse complement strand
GGGGACGCGGCACCGCCACCTTCTTGCTGATGGGCGACACTTGCACGCGCAGTTGCGGCTTCTGCAAGATCAAGACCGGACGGCCCAGCTTGCTCGACCCGGACGAGCCGCGCCGCGTGGGCGAGAGCGTGCAGGCGATGGGCTTGCAGCACGCGGTCTTGACGAGCGTCAACCGCGACGAGCAGCCGGACGGCGGGGCGTGGGTCTTTGCCGAGAGCATTCGCTGGATCCGGCGCTTGCAGCCCGGCTGCACGATCGAGGTGCTGATCCCGGACTTCCGCGGCGACTGGGCGGCTTTGCAGGCGGTGATGGATGCCCAGCCGGAGATCCTGAACCACAATACGGAGACCGTGCCGCGCCTCTATCGCACGGTGCGCCCGCAGGCCAAATATGAACGCAGCCTGGATCTCCTGCGCCGCGCCAAGGCCATGGACGCGGCCGCGCTGACCAAGACCGGCATCATGGTAGGCTTGGGCGAGACGATGGATGAGGTGTTGCAGGTAATGGATGACATGCGTGCGCACGACGTGGACATCGTGACGATTGGGCAATATCTACAGCCGAGCCGTTTTCATCTGCCCATCGTGCGCTATTGGACGCCGGACGAGTTCGACGAACTCAAGGCGCAAGGCCTGGCGCGCGGCTTCCGCTGGGTGGAGAGCGGGCCACTGGTGCGCAGCAGCTATCATGCCGACGGGCAGGCGCACCTGATCGCGCGCGAGGATATTGTGGCGGGCTAAGCCGTGCCGAATTGGCGGTCGCCGGCGTCGCCCAGGCCGGGCCAGATGAAGCCGGGCGGGCAGGCGTCGCGACCGTCGGTCAGGCGCTCGTCGATGGCCGCGACATAGATGTCGACGTCGGGGTGCTGCGTTTGCAGCGCTTGGATGCCTTCCGGGGCCGCGATCAGCCCAACGAACTTGATGCGCGAGACGCCCCAGCGCTTGAGGACATCGACGGCGGCGGTGGCGGAGCCGCCTGTGGCGAGCATGGGGTCCAGGATCAGGCACAACTCGACGGTGGGCGAGACGGGGAGTTTGTTGTAATACTCCACCGGGCGCAGCGTGCGCTCGTCTCGGTAGAGGCCCAGGTGCCAGACTTCCGCCTGCGGCAGGAGACGCCACGCGCCCTCCACCATGCCCAGCCCCGCGCGCAGAATGGGGACGAGGCCCACGGTTTCCGCCATGCTTTCGCCGACTGTCTGCGTGAGGGGCGTGTCGACAAGTTCGCGCGCAAGCGGCAGGTCGCAGGTGGCTTCGTAGACGAGCATCATGGCGAGTTCGCTGATCAACTCGCGGAACTTCTTCGGCTCGGTTGTCCGGCGGCGTAGGAGGGTGAGTTTGTGTTTGGCGAGCGGGTGGGCGGAGACGTGGATGTTGGCGTTTGGCATGGCGGCGTTTGGCATGTTGGCGTGCGGTTGAAGGTTGGCGTAGGCTAAGCGGCGGACTCAGTGGCTCTGGGTGAAAAGAAGCGCCCCGCCAGGCCGGCGGGGCGAATTGTTGTTGCTACCACACGATCTGCCGCGCCGTCGAGGGGCGGTTGCGCCGTGCCAGGCGTTCGACTTCGGTCTGGCAGGCGACGCAGAGCGTGGCGTCGGGCTTGACCTCGAGGCGGGCGGCCTCTATCGGCTTGCCGCAGCGTTCGCAGATGCCGTATTCCCCCTTGTCGATGGAACGCAGGGCAGACTCGACATCCTGCAATTTGCGTTCGAGTACGGCGATGAGGGCGGCGTTTTTCTCGCGCTCAAAGATCTCGGCGTCGCCTTCGTCCGGCTCAACGTCGACTTCGGCCTGCATAAACTCGCGCAGGTGGCCCAGCTCCTCCAGGACCTGTTCACGTTCTCGGACCAGTTGCTTCTGTTCATCTGCGCTAGCGTGGTTCTTCGACACGTGTGCCTCCTTGCACGGCATCCGACGGTGGCGTGCAGCAAGATCGAGGGGCTTGCTCTCAGCCTTAACCTGTGAAGCGGTCGGTTTGAGTGGGCTTTCCCCAACGGAACCGAAAGAGAATGTGAAGGTTATATCAGCTTTTGCCGCAAAGGTCAACTTTGTGACGCACGCGGCTCTTGCAGGGTTTCTTGTATACCCCTGGTGAGCCTCTGTATGATCTCTGCGCGCCATGCTCTTGTCCTGCGCCGGCCAAAGGTCGCTATTGCTGGGCACGGGCGGAGTCTGCTATAATGGGCGCATTAGAACAAACGTGCAAAACACGCGAAAGGTTCTCGCAGGGCGATTATGGCGGATGAACGGTCGGAAACAGGCAAGCCCTCACGCGGGCCGGAAGATGGGCGCGACCGGCAGGTGTCGGGCGCGCAACAATTGGGCGATGCGCCCGTGGATCATGCCCTGCGGCCTCGCTCGCTGGAGGAGATGATCGGGCAAGAGCGGCTGCGCGAGAAGATCCAGGTGCTGGTCGACGCCGCCTTGCAGCGCGGGGAGGCGCTGGATCATGTGCTGCTCTACGGCCCGCCGGGCTTGGGCAAAACGACGTTGTGCCACATCCTCGCCAACGAGATGAACGCCAACCTCAAGGTGACGGCAGGGCCGGCGATTGAGAAGGCAGGCGACCTGGCCGCGATCCTCACCAATATGCGCCAGGGCGATATTCTCTTCATCGACGAGATCCACCGCCTGGGTCGCGCCATCGAGGAGATCCTCTACCCCGCCATGGAGGACTATTCGCTCAACATTGTGGTGGGCAGTGGGCCGGCGGCGCGCAATATTCAGTTGAAGCT
>JBBSBO010000579.1:0-2739 GCA_038251215.1 Caldilineales bacterium | reverse complement strand
TCCAACACCGAAGCGCCAAACGCACCACCTATACCGTGAGTTATCTGTCCACACTTTGGGGTACACTTCACACCGCAGAGGACGCGGAGGACGCAGAGAACAGCTAATACGCGTATGGATTAACACCGGTGGGCGAAATACTCCCGTGTTTGCGGCGATTGACAAGCGTCCGCCCTTATGCCAGAATGCCGTGCCGCTTGAGCATAATGCGAAGGGTGCGCATGAGCTGCGCAACTTATCAAACCTGTTGCATCGCACTGGAACCGGAATTTTATGGCCGTTCATACACCCGATTGGGTGAAGCATGCCGTCTTCTATCAGATCTTTCCGGACCGTTTTGCACGCAGCGAGAGAATTCGCCACCCGCGCGGCATTCGCTTTGCGCCGTGGGGCAGCCCGCCCGAAGAGCAGGGCTTCCAGGGCGGCGATCTGCTGGGCATCGTCGATAAGCTGGATTATCTGGAGGAACTGGGCGTCAACGCGCTCTACCTCAACCCGATTTTCGCCTCCGCCTCGAATCACCGCTACCACACCTATGACTATTACACGGTAGACCCGCTGCTGGGCGGCGACCGCGCCCTGCGCGAGCTGCTCGACGCGGCGCACGACCGCGATATGCGTGTGGTGCTGGACGGCGTGTTCAACCATGCCAGTCGCGGTTTTTGGGCCTTCCATCACATCCTGGAGACAGGCGGCAACTCGCCCTACCTCGACTGGTTCTTTGTCAACGGTTGGCCGCTGCGCCCCTATCCGCACGAAGAGAACGCGGCGCTGAACTATTCAGCGTGGTGGGGGCTGCCCGCGCTGCCCAAGCTCAACGTGGCGAACCCGGGCGTGCGCGATTACCTGCTGGATGTGGCCGCGTACTGGATCGAGTTCGGCGCCGACGGTTGGCGGCTGGATGTGCCGGAGGAGATCGCCGACGCCGCCTTCTGGCAAGAGTTTCGCCGAGCGGTCAAGCAGGCCAACCCCGAAGCCTACCTGGTGGGCGAGATCTGGCACGACGCCGTCGATTGGCTGCGCGGCGATCGCTTCGACGGCGTGATGAACTATGTCTTCAGTCGCGCGGCGCTGGGCTTCTTTGGAGCCGAGACGCTGCACACTGAGTATCAGCCAGGCGGCTATCCCCTGTTGCCGATCGACGCCATGCAGTTCGCCGCCGCCGTGGACCATAACCTAGCGATTTATGAGCCGGAGATCGTGCTTGCGCAGCTCAACCTCATGGACAGCCACGACACTGCCCGCGCGCTGTGGATCGTGGACGGCGACGAAAGCGCCCTGCGCCTGTGCGTACTCTTCCAAATGACGATGCCGGGCGCGCCGTGCATCTACTACGGCGATGAGGTCGGCCTGAGCGGGGCGACGGACCCCTATTGCCGCGCCGCCTTTCCCTGGCATGATGAACTCAACTGGAATCACGCGCTGCTGGACTACTATCGCCGCGCGGTCGGTCTGCGGCGTAAGCATCCGGCGCTGCAAGCCGGCTCACACCAGACTGTCTATGCCGCGGGCGAGGTGTATGGCTTTGTGCGCGCCACGGCTGAGGAGACGCTGCTGGCGCTCTTCAATACCGGCCAGGCGTCGGCCAAGATCACCGTGGCGAGCGCCACGTGGCTGCCGGATGACACGCTGTGCCGCGCGGTGTGGGGGCGCGGCGAAGCGATCTCGCGCAACGGCAAGCTCGAGGGCGTAGTAGTGCCCGCCCGCGGCGCGTTGGTGCTCTCCGCCCTGCCTGGGCACGTGTAGGAGCCGAATTTGGAGCGGGTGCTGGTAGTGCTCAACCCTTCGGCGCGGCGCGGGGGCGCGGGGGGACGCAAGCTGAAGCTGGAAGCCGCGCTGCGCGCTGCGGGCCTGGGCTATGATCTGGTCGAGACGACCGGCCCGGGCGACGCACGTGCCTTGGCGCGCGCGGGCAGCGGGCGGGGCTATACCGTGATCTTGGCGGCGGGCGGCGACGGCACGATCAATGAAGTGGTCAACGGCATGGCTGAGGCCGCGTCGCCTGGCCTGGGCCTGGGCAAGCTGGCGATCTTTCCCATCGGCACCGGCAACGACCTGAGCTTTGCGCTGCTGAGCCATACGCTGGGCTGCCCGCGTTCGCCCGAGGAAGTGGCGGCGGCGATCGCCGGCGGGCGCACGCGGCGCATCGATTTGGGGCTGTTGCGCGCGCGCGGCGCTTCCGGCGAGGTGAGCCGCTATTTCAGCAATAACATCGGCATCGGGCTGGAGGCGTCGGTCACGCTGGCAACCCACCGCATCCGGGGGCTGCGCGGCCCGCTCCTCTATTTGTTTGCCGCCTTCCTGGCGCTGCGGCGCTATAAGACGCCGTGGGCGGAGATCAGTTGGGAGACCGAAAGCGGGCAGAGCCAATCGTTTACCCGGCGCATCACGCTGGTGTCGATCGGCAACGGCATGCGCGCAGGCGGCGGCTTTCGCATCACGCCGGACGCGCGGCTCGACGATGGCCTGCTCGACGCCGCCGTAGCGAAGGACTTGACGCGGCGGCGCGTCCTGGTCCTGTTGCCGCAAGCGATCGTCGGCGCGCACACGCGCAGCCCGGCTGTGCAGATGATCCGCTGCCGGCGGCTGGCGCTGCGCTTTGACCAGCCGCTGCCCGTGCATCTGGACGGCGAGGTGGTGGCAGAGGATGCGCAGGAAGTGGAAGCGACACTCGAACCGGGCCGGCTCGAGATCATCGTGTAGAGAGCATTTCCTAGACAGAGTGGAGACAGAGTCGTT
>JBBSBO010000578.1:0-2746 GCA_038251215.1 Caldilineales bacterium | reverse complement strand
CGGGCAAGCGCATCCTCATCATCGGCGCCTTCGACGCCGAGACGGCGCGGCGCACGGGCGCGTATGATGAGATCATTCCCTATCACGAGGACTTCCGCGCACCGCTGCTGGAGAAGCTGCACGAGCTGGCGCCGAAGCAGATCGCGCTCAACTATTCGGTCAACGACGCCCACGCCGACGGCCTGACGCATGGCCTGTACGAGTTGCTGACCGGCTATGTGGCGGATACGCCCTTCGCCGGGCGCTTCATCTCGGCGGAGCCGGTGATCATGGCGTTGCGCGGGCGCAAGACGCCGGGCGAGATCGAGCGCATCCGCGCGGCCATCGCCACGACGTTCGATATTTTCGACAAGACCTTCGCCTACGCCAAGACGGGCATGACCGAACGCCAGATCGGCGAGTTTATGCTGGCGCAGGTGGACGCGGCGGGCGTGACGACCTCTTGGGATCGGGCGCATTGCCCCGCGGTGCATGCCGGGCCGGATACGGTGGTGGGCCATGCCGGCCCCACGGAGATGGTGTTGCAGCCGGGGCACATCCTGCACTTCGACTTTGGCGTGCTGCAAAACGAGTATGCGTCCGACATCCAGCGCGTGGCGTATTATCTGCGCCCCGGCGAAACTGCGGCCCCACCGGAGGTGCAACGCGCCTTCGACACGGTGGTGCGCGCCACGCAGGCGGGCTTCGACGCGCTGAGGCCGGGCGTGCCCGGTCGCGAGGTAGACGCGGTCGTGCGCCAGGTCATCGCCGACGCCGGCTATCCTGTCTTCCAGTATGCTACGGGCCATCAGATGGGTCGCGCCTGCCATGACGGCGGCGCGCTGCTCGGCCCGCTGTGGAAACGCTACGGCAACCTGCCCAACCTGCCGGTGGAGACGGGGCAGGTCTACACGATTGAACCCGCCGTGCCCGTGCCCGGCTACGGCTATCTCGGCCTGGAGGAAGACGCCCTGGTGACGGATGACGGGGCCGTGTGGCTGGGCGCGCCGCAGACGGAATTGATCCTGCGCTAGGGACGACTTTCATAGTGGGGGCAGGACAACTATCCACCGCAGAGAACGCAGAGGATGCGACGTCATCTCCTAGAGATTCATGAACAGAGCTGGTGCCCACCCTTCATCCGCGATGGGGCGACCGATTACTTGCGTTTCATCACCACGGTTTCGCGGCAGTATTCGTGCGTGATTCCCAAGTTACAAAAGGCATTGCTTGCTTCGCAGAGCGAACGCATTGTGGATCTCTGCTCCGGAGGCGGCGGGCCGTGGCCGAAATTGCAGCGCGACCTCCAGGCTGCCTTGCCCAGGCCTATGCCGGTCCTCTTGACGGATTTGCATCCCAACAAGGCGGCTGCACGACTCCCGACCTGGGCAGAGCCGGATGTCGAGTTTGCGCCCGTCCCCGTCGACGCAACGCAGATCCCGCCCGGCTTAAGCGGCTTCCGCACCCTCTTCACGGCGTTCCATCACTTCCCGCCGGGGGATGCACGCCGAATTCTGCAGGACGCCGTCAGTCAGGGACAGGGCATCGGCGTCTTTGAGCAGACGGCGCGCACGCCGCTTGCGCTCCTCATGATGCTTGTCTTGCCGTGGCTGGCTGTGCTGGCGGCGCCTTTCGTCCGTCCATTTCGGCTGGAGCGGCTCTTTTGGACGTGGGTCATCCCCGTGGCGCCGTTCGTGCTGATGTTTGACGGCCTCGTTTCCTGCCTGCGCACCTACTCACTGGCGGAACTGGAGCAGCTGACGGCCGAAGTACAGACGCCCGCCGGAGGGTTGCCCTACCATTGGGAGATTGGCCGCGTGCGGAGTCCGCTGTCGCCCGTCGGCATATGCTATCTGATCGGCTATCCGATACACGAACCGACAGATGAATAAGGGGAGCAGGCCGGCGAAAGCGTCGCGAGCCGCACGCTCAAGCGACGTGAACCGGCGAGGGGCCGCGTGTGGCATCCACCAAATAGCGCACCAGCAGCGGCGTCGCTCTGCCCACGCCAAGCAGTAGATTTGCCAGCTTGGGCTTCCCTAGCGCGGATTGAAGCAGTCGCCCGATGCGCAGACGCCGGTTAAATTCCGCGTGCCAGGCGCGGGCGTAGAGGCGCGCCAGTTCGCTCTGTGGGATCTGCCCGCGCAGGAAGGTGTCCGCCAGGGGGGCGCATAGTTCGGCCCCTCGCAGCGCCATCGCCATGCCATCGCCACATAAGGGGGTGATCATGGCGGCGGCATCGCCCACGCAAAGAACCCCGCGCCAGGGAGCGGCGGGCTGCCAGGGATCCACAGCCGCCACCGTCTTGAGCGTTTCCGGCAGCATACGGGCATCGGCGAGCTGCCGGTCGAGTACAGCATGTCGCTCGCGCACGGCATGCAGCATGGCCGTCGGCGACTTGCCTCTTTGTTGAAACGCCTCGTATGTGACGAGCATACAGAAATTGGCGCGCCCGCCCTCCACCGGATTAATCCCCGCATAGCCTCCATCCATAAAATATAGGGCCACCTTGTCCGGCAGCTCAATATCTGCGTAATGACATTTGATGCCGACATAGCGCCGGCGATGCGCTGGGTCCTTGACGGCCGCGGAGGGTTTCTGGTGCGGGAGGATCAGCCGATTATGGCGCCCGGCTGCGAGAATCACCAGTCGCGCCTGGGCGGAGGCGGGACATTCTGCCGCGGACGTCTGCGCGCCGGCGCGCAAGCGCAGCGTGTAGGCTGCATCTTCTTGCACGAACTCGGGGTCTTGCGCAAAGTCGTGGTCT
>JBBSBO010000577.1:0-2751 GCA_038251215.1 Caldilineales bacterium | reverse complement strand
GGCGGCGATGAGGTCCTCTAGGTGCGCCGGGGCTGAAGTTAAGCGCCCCGCCTCGGCGTCGAGCAGGCCGTAGAGTTCTTGCACGCGTGCTTCTAGCTGCGGCGGGCAGAGGGGCAGCGTCGCCGCCCGCGCCACGGCTCCCTTCTCATTGAGCAAATAGCGCCGGTTGAGGGCAAACAACGTCTGCATCAAACACGCCACGCTGCGAAAGCAGCAGCCGGCCACATAGTGCGCATCCCCGCGCCCGGCGCTCTTGCGCGCGTTATCGAGCGAGAAGCGGGCTTCCCACAGGAACTTGCCAATCAACGCCCGCTGTAGCGCCTCGGGATAGGGGTCCGTCCGCGCCTTCAGCGCGTGCAGCGCGCCGTGCGTGTCCCACAGCGAGCGGCAGACCGCGACCTCGCCCATATAGATGGCGTTAACAAAGCCGTGCGGATGCCCCGGCTGGTAGAACATCTCGACGCGCCCGGCGCGACAGGCGTCGATCACCTGCTCGACCTGGCCCAGCTCGCGATAGAGGAAATCCACCGCCACGCCCTGCACGCGCAGCCAGCCGCCGCCGTTGATCCACGGCCCCCACTCGCCCAGCGGCGTGATCGCATCGCGTCGCCGCTCGTCGTCGATCTCCGCCGCCACGCGCCGCAGCGCGTCCAGGTCCGGCGGCGCTTCGGCGCGGTAATACAGGCCCAGGTCCACGTCCGACGCCGGCGTCGCCGCGCCCAGCGCGCGCGAGCCGCCCAGCACAACTGCCTCGATGCCCGCCACCGTCGCCAAGCGCGGCACAATGGCGTCGAGCAAGCCTTGGACTGAATCTTGGCTAGGCAGGGCGACCATCCGTTAGTCTCCCGCGGCTTGGGCGGTATCGGCGTTGGTAATGGGGTGCGCCACCACAATGATGCGGTGCGTATTGTTGTTGCGCGGCCAGCAGCTGACCAGCGTCAGGCGATCGTCGCCGAACTCGCCGATCCACTGCGCGTTCTCGGCGCGTTGGGCGTCGGTCGCCTGTTTTTCCGGCACGATCAGCACTTGGTCCACGCGATAGACGTGGCGCACGTCGCCTGTCCACACAATCGCCTCGTCGCCCGCGCGCAGCTGATCCAGCTCGCGAAAGACCGCGCCGAGGATGTTGTTGTGCCCGCTCATCACGATGTTGCCAGGCTGGTCGGGCCGTGCGCTGGTCTTGTGCCAGCCCGCCGCATATTCCGCCACGTCCCACTCGCTGAAGATGGCGCCGTCGTTGGCCGTAGCCTCATGCCAGCCCAACTCCACGACCGGCACGTCCACGTCAATGCGCGGAATTTGCAGCCGCTCCGGGACATCCGTGCGCGCGACGCTCGCTGCGCCCGCCGCGTCTACAACCGCCTTGTCTTGGCCCGCGGCCTGCACGGGCGCGGGCGGACTTGGCTGCGCGGCAACCTCCACGGCAGACGGCGCAGCCGCCGGCGTCGGGGATGCGCCGCAACCCGCCAGAACCGCCGCAACCAATAGGGCGGCCAATAGGCACGCCGTCTTTACCGAATAATTGCTTCGTCCATGCCAGATCATTCGTCCATGCCAGATCAGTTGCAAAAGTTCGCCTCGCATGCTCTTCAATCGACTGCCGGATCATCGCACCGCGCCCGCCTCGCCCCTCAAGATAACGGCGACTCGGCCCATGCTCTGTAAGGACGACAACGGTTTAAGGTTAGCTTTTCTCTGCGCTCTCTGCGTCCTCTGCGGTAGATCCGTTACTGCCCCGCCTGTAGACGGCGACCCTGCGCCGCCGCCTCGACGCGCGCCACCGGGCCGCCCACCGGCGCCAGCACCGCCGTAAAGTCCGTGTTGCCCCCGCGCGGGATCACGTTATAGTCCGGCGTGACCTGCAACACCGCCACCACCCGGTCCAGCGGATCATACGCTGTCAGCACCACCTGGATGTCCACCGCCTCTTCCGGCCCCACGTTGAAGACCTTGCCCGTCACGGTGTAGGAGGCATAGCGGTCGCTCCTCACCTCAATTTCACCCACGTTGAGGTCGCGGTAATAGCTGCCCACGTAGGCGGGCACGGCGCTGAGCGCGTAGGCGCGATACTGGTCGAACTTGCCGGGCATCGTGCCGAAAAGCACGGCGAAGGGCGCGCGCTCGTCCACGTCCACCAAGTCGAGCGCCGCCAGGCTGGAGGCCTCGATCATAGGCGCGCCGCTCTCGTCGAGCAAGGTGACGCCCACGCGCACCTGCTCCAGGGCCACGCCGCTCGTGTTCACCACCTCGCCCAGCACCCACAGCCCGCCGATGGGCGTCTCGCTGAAGTGAAGATTCTCCACCGCCAGCGGCATGGGCGTCGCCGTGGGCGTGGCGTTGGCCTCGGCTTCCAGCTCTTCCTCGCGCGGGATGATCAACTGCTGCCCAATCTGCAGCGTGCGCGGGTCCAGAATGCCGTTGGCGTCTTGCAGCGCGGCGACGCTGATATTGTAGCGATTGGCGACGGTGAGCAGGCTCTCGCCCGCCTGCACCGTATGGAAAACAGGCGTGGGCGTCACGGTCGGCGTAGGCGTGGGCGCGGGCGTGTAGGGGGCGGGCGTATCCGTGGGCGCGGCGGGGGAGGAAAGCACCGCCACCTCGATCGTGGCGGTGGGCGCCGGCGTGGGCGTGGGCGTCAGCGTAATCACCTGCCCGCAGCCCGCCGTCACCAGCGCGATCAGACCGAGATGCAGGCCAAAATGGGCAAGAGCCAACCGGCGGGTGCGACGGCGGGGTGCCGAGGACGCCGGC
>JBBSBO010000576.1:0-2754 GCA_038251215.1 Caldilineales bacterium | reverse complement strand
GGCTGCGTGGATGTTGGCCGCGGCGTTGATCGCGGGCGGGCTTGTGCGCGGGCGTGCGACCGGCCGCGGCGCGCGCCTGATCGCCGTGATCGGAGCGTGGGGCGCGGGATTCCTGCTGCTGCATGTCGTGACGACCGTGCAGGTGTGGGACCGCTACTTGCTGCCGTTGGCCCCGATGCTGGCGCTGGGCATGGGCTGGGGCTACAGCCGCCTGGCTACTGCCCCGGCGGGGCGGCAAGGGCTGCTCGCGTGGGTCCCAGGGGTGGCGCTTGTGCTTGCGCTGCTCGTGTGGAGTCCGCCCGCCCTGGCCGCGGCGACGGGCGGCCTACCCATCGGCGGCGACCACGGGGCCTATGCCGGGTTGCCCGCCGCCATCGAACGCGTGCAATCGCTTGGGGGCGCGCGCGCCGTGCTCTATCACCAAAGTCTGGGCTGGCACTATCGCTTCTACCTCTTCGACGACGTGGCGGCGGGCCGCGTGGAGCTGCGCTGGTTTCCCAGCACGGTTTACCTGGCGGACAACGCCGCCAAAACGCCTTACCCGCCCGTGTTCCTGATCGAGCCGGACTGGGCCGCGCTGCCCAACCTGGGGTCGCACCTGGCGATGCGCGGCTTGACGCTGACCGCGCGCGGTGTGTTCGAGCATTTTCGCGTGTGGCAGGTGACGCGTTCGCCCGCGCCGCCGTGCGACTGGTGCGTCTGTCGCCCGCCCGCCGCGCAGTTGGATTGGCCGCGCTTGCTCGACGACGGCGACATGAGGACACTGATTTGCACGGAAACTGAAGATAAACACAGATGATCCGCGAGAATCGATCTGAATCAGTGAAATCAGTGTCCAAAGTTGTGGTCGAATTCGCCGCGGGCGGCTTGGCGCTGGCGCTCTTTGTGGCGCTGCTCTACGCGCGCCTGCTCTTCACCAACCGCGTGCTCGCCACGGGCGACATCCTCTATTACTTCTACCCCTACCGAGATTTCGCCGCGGCCGCGCTGCGCGACGGGCGCATCCCCTTCTGGAACCCGTACATTTTTCTCGGCGCGCCCTTCCTGGCGAATCCGCAGGCGGCTGTGCTCTATCCGCTGCATTGGCCGCTGAGTTGGCTGCCGGTGACGCAGCAGATCTACTGGAGCGCGGCGCTGCACACGTGGCTGCTGGGCATGGGCGGCTATGCGCTGGCGCGCCGCTGGGGAGGCAGCGCCTGGGCAGGCTTGGTCGCGGCGTTGACCCTGGCGGGCAGCGGCTTCTACGGCGGGCTGATCGGCCACATCAACCAGATGAACGGCGCGGCCTGGCTGCCGTGGGCCGTGCTCGCCCTGGACGCGCCCGCCCGCGCCGCCGGATTGCATACGCGTCGCCTGCGGCCTGACCTGTGGCCGCGCATCGCGGCGTTTGGCCTGCTGGTCGCGCTGATGTTCCTGGCGGGCCACACGCAAACGCTCTACATCAACCTCTTCGGCCTGGGCGTGTGGGCGATCTGGCCTGCGTTGGCCGCGCCGCGCGGCGTGAGTCTACGCACACGCGTGGAACGGGCCGCGCCGCGCCTGCTGATCTATGCGGGCGGCGTGTTCCTGGGCCTGCTGATCAGCGGGGCGCAACTGCTGCCCACGCTGGAACTGAGCGGCCTCGGCCTGCGCAGCGGCGGGCTGGACTATGGCGAGGCGAGCAGCTTTAGCCTGCGCCCGCTCAAGCTGGCGTGGACGCTGCTGCCGTCGTATGGCCTGGGGGATCTGGGCGCGGTCTTCGGCACGCTCGGCTACACCGAATACGTGGCGTATGTCGGGGTCATCGGGCTGATCTTGGCCACCGCCGGGGCATGGCAAGGCCGCGGGACAGCGCGCACCTTTGGCCTGCTGCTGGCGGGGCTGGGGCTGTTCCTGGCGCTGGGGCGCTGGAACCCGGCCTACTATCTCCTCTATCGCCTCGTTCCCGGCTTCGACCTCTTCCGCGCGCCGGCGCGCTGGATGATGCTCTACACGCTGGGCGTGGCGATGCTGGCGGGCGCGGGCGCGGATGTGCTGCTGGGCAGGCTGCGGACAGTCCGCGCCACGCCGCGATCCGCTGCGTGGGTACGCGTCGCCGCGGCCGCGCTGAGCGTTCTGCTCGCCGCGGAGCTGCTGGCGGCGGCGCTCGCCTTGCCGCACACGCACCCGACCGCGCCCCAGGCTGTGAACGACGTGCGCACGGCCCCCGCCTATCTGCTCACGGATCCCGCTCGTGCGTCCGCAGGCGCGGCGGGCGCGGGGCGCTTCCTGAGCATGAGTACGATCGCCTTTGACCCCGGCGACATGGCCGACTACCGGCGCATCCTGCGCGAGTCGAAGCCGTCGCAACTGGACGCGCGCGCCTTCGATGACCTGATCGTGGCGCTCAAGGCGCAGGAGATCCTCGCCCCCAACCTGGCGCTGCTGTGGCGCGTGCCCAGCGTGGACGGCTTCGACGGCGGCGTGTTGCCCCTGCGCCGCTACTTGGATGTGCTGGGGCTGTTTGTGCCGCCGGAGGAGCTGGTGCCCGATGGGCGTCTGCGCGAACAGGTGCAGGCTGTGCCGGACGCCGATCTGCTGGGTCTGCTCAACGTGCAGTACGTGATCACCGACAAGGTGCGCGACCTGTGGTTCGAGGATGTGTACTACGACCGCCAGATCGGCGCGCGGCTGGGGCTGTCGGGCGTGATCACCGCGGAGGTCAACGCGCCCTACCCCTTCGAGGCGACGCACGTAGACCTGATCGGCTATGTGCAGGGCGATGCCAGCTATCTG
>JBBSBO010000575.1:0-2754 GCA_038251215.1 Caldilineales bacterium | reverse complement strand
CGTGGGCATCGCCGGCTTCGGCCCCGCCTATAGCTCCAATACCAGTCTGAAGGTCCCCCGCAACGCGCCGGTCGTCTACAACTATACGGTGCAGAACGTGGGTGCGACCATCCTGCGCCGCCACTCGCTGAGCGACAGCATAGCCGACTTACTTCTCGATCACGCCCCCGCGGACCTCACGCCCGGGGCCGTCCATGCGCACGCGCTCACCGTCACCGTCACGGCGGACCGGCTGACGCAGGCCGCGTGGACCTCCGGCGTCCTGCTCCTGGCGCCGGGCGGCGCGCCCTCGACGCCGCCGGGCAACGAGCTGACCGCCACGGCGGCCTCCGCCATCACCGTCACCGTCAGCCTGGACGGCGAAGATAGCGACGGCGACGGCATCCCCGACAACACGGAGGGCGTGGTCGACACCGACCACGACGGCATCCCCGCCTTCCTCGACGCGGACGAGCAGTTTACCGGCGTGGGTGACCTGTACTTGCCCATGATCGCCAGGCAGTAGCGCCTCGGCGTTGGCCTGCACGGGAGCGGCGCGAGCTTCGCGCCGCTCCCGTTTGTTTGCGGGCAAAAAGTGACAAAATCCAGCCGCAGGGATACGATAGAGCGAGCCGGCCCGTCCATCTCTCCTTGTATCCGTCTCCTTGCATCCGTTTCGTGTACGATGGTTTCGTGTAGGATGAACGCCATGAACGCCCCTACAGACCTGCTCGCCGCCTGGCGCGCCGAAGAACAAGCGCCCTTTACCGGCTGGGATTTCTCCCATCTCGCCGGGCGCATGCACGAAGAGGATCCTCCCTGGTCCTACCCCGCCCGCGCCGGCGAGCTGCTGCCGCGCGCCCACGCCGCGTTGGATATCGGCACGGGCGGCGGCGAGCGCTTGCTGGCGTTGCGCGCGCAATGGCCGCCTGTGCTGGTCGCCACGGAGGACTATCCACCCAACGTGCTGCTCTCCGCGTCGCGGCTGGCGGCGCAGGGCGGCCATGTCGTCGTGGCGCCCGCCGGCGCTGCCGGCGCGCTGCCCTTTCGCCCCGGCGCGTTCGAGGTCGTGCTCAACCGCCATGCCGGCCTCAACCCGCCGGAGATCGCGCGCGTGCTGGCGCCGGGCGGCATTTTCTATACGCAACAGGTTCACGGGCTGTGGGCGCAGGACTTGAGCGCCCTCTTTGGCGCGCGTCCCCCCTGGCCCGATAGCACGCCCGAAAAATACGTGCCCGAGCTGAAGGCCGCCGGCCTCGCCGTGACGCACGCGCAGGAGTGGCGCGGGCGGCTGAGCTTCACCGACGTGGGCGCTATCGTCTACTACCTGCGGGCCGTGACGTGGCTTGTGCCCGGCTTCAGCGTGGACGCGCACGTGGAAACGCTGCTCGATCTGCACGCCCGCCGGCAGCGCGGCGCGCCCCTCAGCTTCGCCGCACGCCTCTACGTCATCGAAGCCGCCAAGCCGCAATCCGCATGAGCCTCTACCTGCAGGCGCGCAACCTGCGCAAAACCTATGGCCGTGTCGTCGCCCTCGAAGACGCCTCGCTCGATGTGCGCCAGGGCGAGATCATGGCGCTGCTCGGCCCCAACGGCGCAGGCAAGACCACCTTCATCAAAATCCTGGCGACGCTGCTGGTGAAGGACGCAGGCACGGTCAACGTGCTCGGCTACGACGTCGACGCCCAGCCGGAGGAAGTGCGCCACCTCGTCGGCTACGTGGGTCAAGACACCGAACGCTCCGCCTACGCCCGCCTCAGCGTAGTCGAGAACCTGCGCTTCTTTGGCCGTCTGCGCGGGCTGCCCGCCGCCGTCATCGAGCAGCAGATCGAGAAGCTCGCCGTGCAGTTCGACTTCACCGCGCACCTCGACAAGCAGTTCGTCACGCTCTCCGGCGGCCAAAAGCAGACCGTCGTCATCCTGCGCGCCCTGCTGCACGAGCCGCCGCTCGTCTACCTGGACGAGCCGACCAAGGGCCTCGACCCGATTGTGGCGCGGCGCATCCGCGCTTTCCTGCGCCGCCTGGCGAGTGTGGAAGGCAAGTCCCTGCTGCTCACCTCGCACGTGCTGTCGGAGGTCGACGAACTGGCGGACCGCGTCGCCCTGATCCATGAGGGGCGCATCCCCACCATCGGCACGTCGCGCGAGCTAAAGGCCGCCATCGGGGCCGTCGAGTTCGTCGAGATCGAAGCCGCCGCCCTGCCCGCCGCCGTGCGGGAGCAAATCTTGCAGCTGGAGCCTGTGCTTTTCTGCCACGAACGCGAGCCGGGCTGGGCGTCGTTCGCGGTCACGGACGGCATGGCCGGGGCCGAGGCGATCATCCACGTTTTGCGCCGCGCCGGCATCCGCGCCGGCTTTCGCCATCACTCCGCCACGCTGGAAGACGCCTTCCTGCATCACATCGGCGAGATGGGCGAGCGCTTTGACCGTTGAGCGCCCGCGACAGTCATCACTGAGCCGGGAGAGATCCGGGAGAGAATTTGCATGGAAACAGCTGTGGTAGCGCCGGGGGCAGTGGGCAGCCTGTCGCGGCCTGTGCCACCTTGGCAGATCACGTGGGCGACCGTGGTCAAAGGCTTGCAGGTGGCGCGGCGCTATCTGCCCAACCTGATCGGCAGCTTTGTCGGGCTGGCAGTGCGCATTCTGTTTTTCCTGCTGATCGCGCAGACCGCCACCTTCACCGCGCCCGACCAAAGCGCCATGAGCGGGCGCGAGCTGTTCCTCTTCTTCCAGGGCGGGCTGCTGCTGCTCGTCTTCAATGGCCCCACGCTGTGG
>JBBSBO010000574.1:0-2758 GCA_038251215.1 Caldilineales bacterium | reverse complement strand
AGGACGCCTGATCGACGCCTGGTTGTGGGTTGCGGCGCTTACTGCCGGCGTCCGCGGCCCATGGGTCCGCTCTGCATGCCGGAACCGTCGTGCAGGCCGTGTCCGCGGCCGCGCATGGCGCTGGAGCGTTGGCCCTGGCGGCCCTGCGCGGCATTGTCGCACACGCCGTCGCCGTCTTCGTCCACGAAGTTTTGCATGGAGCCGGCATTGTCGCATACGCCGTCGCCGTCTTTGTCCACGAAGTTATCACACACGCCGTTGCCGTCGGCGTCTACGAAATTGCGCATGGCGTTGCCGTAGCCGCCTGTGCCGTCGAGGGCGGGCGTGCCGCCGCCTGTGCCGGGGCCGGCTGCCATGGCGCTCAGGGCGAAGGTGAAGACGAGCAGGGAAGCAATGGCCAGGGCGATGATGAACTTGCGTTGCATGGTAGATTCTCCTCTAGACTGCTGAATTGTTGCGGTTGGCTGCGAGGCCGTTGGGGCGGATGCTGTGCTGCCCGCCGGCTCCGCACTCTCGCTTGCGCAAGAATGTCTATAGCATAGAGGAAAGATGTGGAGAAGCGATGGAGGGCCTGTGCAGATCGTATGGAATGAGGCCGTTAGGCTTGGTGCGAGGGCGAGGGTTGGGCTATAATGCGAGCATGCGTGCGTCGGTTCAGCCCGCGCGGCGGACCATCAGCGTCGGCATTTGCCCCCATAGCTCAGTGGATAGAGCAGTGGTTTCCTAAACCATGTGCCCAGGTTCGAGTCCTGGTGGGGGCACTGAGATCAAAGAAAGAGGCCCGACCGGCATCTGGTCGAGCCTCTTTGCATTTTCGAGTGAAGCGGCCTTCACGCCGTCACATCGCGCAGCCAGGCGCGGTGGATCATCCAGCGGTCGGCGGCGGGGTCATAGCGCAGCTCGTAGGTGTTGCCGTCCACCGTCTGCACCAGGTAGCAGCGCACGGCGCGCCCCTCCACCCGCTCTTCCCATTGGCGGCCCTGGTCGCCGACATAGCGTGTGCGTTCGCGCCACAGGAAGGATGTCGGCTGGACGCTGCCGTTGGGCAGCACGCGCACGAGTACGTCTATCGCTTCGTTAACCAGCACTTCGCCGGCCATTGAGGCTCCTCTCCCTGCACTGCAAATAGACGAGCGCCATCTCCAGCGCGGCCTGCGCGCTGAGCAGCTTATTGCCCGCACGGTCGGCGTCCCAGCAGAAGCGGCGGCCCTCTTCGTAACTGCCCTCTTCATAGCCATTGGCCGCGCCGATCACGCCGGCGCTGAGAGGGGCGGCGCTGACGTGAATATGCACCGTGCCCACCGGCTTGTTGGGCAGCCCGCCGCCAGGCCCGGCGATGCCCGTCACCGCCAGGGCGATGTCCGCCGCGAACAGCCGGCGCGCGCCCTGCGCCATCTGCTGCGCCACGGCCTCGCTGACCGCGCCCTCGGCGAGCAGCGTGGCGTGATCCACGCCCAGCACGCGCTCTTTGGCTGCGTAGCTGTAGACCACGGCGGAGCCGATGAAATAGTCGGAGCAGCCGGCATTCTCGGTGATGAGGTGGCCCAGCAGCCCGCCGGTGCAGCTTTCGGCGGCGGCGAGCGTCAGCTTGGCGGCGGTCAACTGGGCGCCCACCTTCGCCGCCAGTTCCACAAGTTCAATCTCGCGCGGTGTTTTCATAGTCTGGAAAGTATACGGTATAGCCGGCGTGGGGCAAAGAAAGGCGGGGAACGGCGAAATTCAAACCGCAAAGCCAAACCGTAAAGACGCAAAGGACGCCAAGAACAGCAAACAGCAAGAAAAGCGGTTTCTCGCTGTTTGCTGTATGATGGCCGGGTAGCCAGGGCTACACCCCTAGCGGATTGGATGGTTCTTTGTCGAGTCTGGATTCACTCTCGCCCGCCGCAGTCGACTTTCTCCTGTCGGACGCAGCCCAGCAGGCCGCGGCAGAGTTGCTGCGCGCCGGTTGGGACGACGCCAATCCGCTGCCCGCGCTCCAGGAGTTGCGCCGTCGCTTTGCCCCCGAGGAAGCCGGCGCGTTGCTGACGCTGGTGCAACTGCGCCGTCGCGGCCAAGCCAAGTTCCCGCAAGCCGAGCGCCTCTACTTCACGCCCGAGGCCCTGGAGCAGGCGACCGCCTGGCCCGTGGCGCTGCACCGTGCGGAGCATTTTGACCGCTACGCCCCGCCCGGCCCCGTGCTGGACCTGGGCTGCGGCATCGGCGGCGATACGCTGGCGCTGGCTCAGTTCCGCCCCGTCATCGTCTACGAGCGCAGCGCCGTGCGTCTGCGCTTCGCCCAAGCCAACGCCGCCGCACTCGGTTTGAGCGAGCGCGTCGAGTTGCGTTTGGCCGACTGGACTGTCGACTTGGCGGAAGGCAGGCTGCCGCAGGCCGCGGCGGCCTTCGTGGACCCTTCGCGGCGCGTGGAGGGGCGGCGCGTCTTTAGCCTGCACGCCATGCAGCCGCCGCTGGCGGCGCTGCTGCGCCTGCAAACGGCCATCCCCGCCCTGGGCGCTAAGGTGATGCCGGGTGTGGACGACGGCGAGCTGCCCGCCGGCTGCGGCGTCGAGTTCGTCAGCCATGCAGGCGCGTGCAAGGAGGCGGTGCTATGGTTCGGCGCATTGGCGAGCGACCGGCGCTGGGCGAGCGTACACGACGGCGAGCAATGGCACGCCCTGGCGGCCGCGGGCGCGCCGCCGCCGCTCGGCCCCCTGGCGGCGGGCATGATCCTCTACGAGCCGGACCCGGCCATCATCCGCGCGGGGGCCTTTGCCGAGCT
>JBBSBO010000573.1:0-2758 GCA_038251215.1 Caldilineales bacterium | reverse complement strand
GCCAGCCCTTTGAACCCAATACCTTTCCCGGCGCATGGAAGCTGTCCGATGCCAACGGCGCCAAGTATGGCGAATACAAGTGGATCAACGATAACTGCCAGCTGGATGCCAACAGCGGCATCTCCAACGGCATGGCGGTGGGAGGCGGCGTCGACGGCAAGAAGATCGCTTCGTGCGCCGATAACTATCCCAACAACGTGCGCTCGTGGATGATCTACGGCCCCTTCAGCCTGACGGACGCCGTGGCGGCGGAGATGCGCATTAAGGCGTGGGTCTATACCCAGCCTTACAAGGACATGCTCTGCATGTTGGCCTCGACTGACAAGAAGACCTTCAACGGGCCTTGCGTTTCCGGCTACAGCAAAGGTTGGGTGGAGGAGCTTTTCGACCTCAACCGGGTCTACAAGATGGGCAGCCTGTTGGGACGCAAGAATATCTATATAGCGTTGGCTTTCATTACCGATGGTTCCGTCACGAAGGATCATCTGGGCGTGTTTGCCGACAGCCTGATCCTGCGCAAGGGAGTGTATGCCGTTGGAGCCGCCGGCGCGGAGGACGGCGCCGAAGTCACAGATGCGCAGCTCGAGGCCGCCTCGCCGCTGGAGGGCGTGATCATTACGGACGAGTTGGGCAACTGGGCCATGACGGACAGCAACGGGGCCTTCCAGATCGCCGGGCTGAGCAAGGGCAAGCACACGCTGCGCCCATCGAAGGAGGGCTTCCAGTTCTACCCGCCCACGATCAGCGTCGACTTGTCCGCCGGGGATGTGGGCACGCTCAGCTTCGTCGGCAGCGCGTCCGTGAATGAACGGGTCTTCATTCCGGCCCTGCGCAGCCTGAATCACGCGGCTGCTGCGGCGGAGGCAGATGTCCCTACCCCGGACTACATCATAGAGGACGAGTCCTTCCGCCTCGAGTGTGACGCCGACGGCTGCTCGCTGGTTGGGCCGTTGGAGGAGGGGGAGTAAACGAATAGAACGCGGATGGCACGGATCAAAAGGATTTACACGGATTTTATCTGTCTTGATCCGTGCCAATCCGCCCAATCCGTGTACTCCGCGTTCTATTATTTCCCGAGGGTGTACCCTACGCCGGTCAGATGCTCGGAGACGGTCCACAGGCGCTGCGCCGTGGCTTCGTCGTAGGCTTTATCTTCGGCGCGCACTTTGGTCGGGTAGCCGCGCCAGCCGCCCAGGCTGTCGGGGCCGATGAAGTCGCAGCCATGCACCTCCGGCGCAATGGCGGCGTAGAGCGTGGGCAGCGCGCCCATGGCGGCGGGCTGGGCGATCAGCTTGTTCATCAGCTCATACATCCATACCTGAAGCGCTGCTCCTTCCATGCGCGGGCCGGCGAACTGGAGGTTGGTGGCGGCAAAGCCGGGGTGCGCGGCGACGCTGATCGTGCCGCTTCCCGCCGCAGCCAGGCGGCGCTGCAGCTCGAAGGCAAAGAGCAGGTTGGCGAGCTTGCTCTGTCCATAGGCGGACCACTTGCCGTAGCTCTGTTCCCCTTGCAGATCGTCGAAGTTGATCGTCCCCATGCGGTGCGCGGCGCTGCTCACGGTCACCACGCGGGCGGCGGGCGTCGCTATGATCCGCTCGAGCAGCAGGCCGGTGAGCGCGAAATGGCCCAGGTGGTTGGTGCCGAACTGCATCTCGAAGCCGTCCGCGGTCGTGCGCCGCGGTATAGCCATCACGCCCGCGTTGTTGATCAGCACGTGCAGCGCGTCATGCTCGGCGTTGAAGGCATGGGCAAAGAGGCGCACCGACTCTAGGTCGGCGAGGTCGAGCCGGCGCAGTTCCAGCTTGGCCGCTGGGACCTTCGCCTGGATAGCCTGGCAGGCCTGCTGGCCCTTTTCCATGTTGCGGCTCGCCAGCACCACCAGCGCGCCCTTGCGCGCCAGGGCGAGGGCGGCTTCGTAGCCGATGCCGCTGTTGGCGCCGGTGATGATTACGGTCTTGCCCGTCTGGTCCGGCATGTCGCCCGCTGTCCACTTGTGATTGTCTGCCATAGGGGTTCGCGTTTCCTTCCTGATGATCCCTCGTAAGCATCTGCCAAAGAGCAGGACACTGATTCAATCGATTGTAAGAGATGGACACAGATTAATCTGTAACCATCTCTTGCATCTGGTTGGATCAGTGTCCGCTTGTTCACTTCAGTTGTGAAACAAGCGCTAGCGCAGCGCGCCCACGATGGTCGCCACGTTGTAGCGCATAAAGTCCACATAGGTGGGCGCGGGGCCGCTCGCCTCGCTGAGCGAGCCGGTGTAGATGCGCGCCACGCGGATGCCCAGGTCCTGCGCCAACTGCTCCGCCGTCTGCGGGTTGACGGTTGTGCCCACGAGGATGGCGTGGACGCCTTCGGCCCGGATCTGCGTTTGCAGCGCAGCCAGCTCGCGCGCGGAGGGCGACGCCATGGTGCTGAACGAGGGCACGATGGCGCCGATGACCTGGATGCCATACTCGTGCGCCAGGTAGCCCAGCGCATCATGGTCAGTGACGATCTTGCGCTGGGCCGCGGGCACGGCGTCGATCTCGGCGCGCAGCTCGCGGTCGAGCGCGGCTAGCGTCTCTTTGTACGTCGCAGCGGCGGCGGCATAGTCGGCGGCGTGGGCGGGGTCCAACTCTTGCAGAGTCGCGGCGATGGCGTCCGTCCAGATCTGCACATTGGGTACGCTGAACCAGGTGTGCGGGTCCGCCGCGCCGGGGGCGTGGGCGTCATCGCCCGCGGCATGGCCCGCCTCAGCGCCCAGCGTCAGCGT
>JBBSBO010000572.1:0-2760 GCA_038251215.1 Caldilineales bacterium | reverse complement strand
GTTGGCGACGGGGATGGGCAGCACGTAGTCGGCGGCGCTCGCCAGGTAAGCGTCGCCCTCGCTCGCCACGGCCAACACCTGCCCGCGCCGCGCTTTGACCTGCTCCACCTGGCTCACCACACCGAACCTGCACGTGCGACTTGTCCCCTTGCCTGCCTATAGCCCTGACTTCAACGCCGACGGGGCTGTCTGGGACTGGGTGCGGGAGGAAGCCACCGCCAACGTCTGCTTCGGCGCCAAGAGCAAGGTCCTGGAAGCTGTCGACGCCTTCTTCACCAGACTCTCCTGCCGTGCCGACGAAGTCACTCACCGTTGCCGCACACTACTACAATCCAGAGCCGAGGAACTACAAATCTCTCAACCAATGCATCATGTAGATCCCATCACGGTATCACTTTAGGTCATGTTGCCTGAGGCGTCTTGCTTTTGTTTTTCTTGTTGTTTGCTGTTCTTCGCGTCCTTTGCGCCTTTGCGGTTTGGCATTTTTTACTCCACCGTCACGCTCTTGGCGAGGTTGCGCGGCTGGTCCACGTCCAGGCCCTTGCGCCGGGCGATCTCGTAGGCGAAGAGCTGTAGGGGCAAGACAGCCAGGATGGGCTGGATGAACTCGTTGGCGACGGGGATGGGCAGCACGTAGTCGGCGGCGCTCGCCAGGTAAGCGTCGCCCTCGCTCGCCACGGCCAACACCTGCCCGCGCCGCGCTTTGACCTGCTCCACCTGGCTCACCATCTTGTCATAGACGCTGTCCTGCGGGGCCACCACCACCGTGGGCCAGTTCTCGTCGATCAGCGCGATGGGGCCGTGCTTCATCTCGCCCGCGGGGTAGCCCTCGGCGTGGATGTAGGTGATCTCCTTCAGCTTGAGCGCGCCCTCGCGCGCCACGCCGTAGTGCATGCCGCGCCCCAGGTAGAGGAAATTGCGGCTCGTGTGGAAGACTTCCGCCAGGGCGGCATAGCGACCGCTCGCGCGCGCCTCGTCCAGCAGATCGCCCGCCGCGCCGGGCAGCGCCAGCAGCGCCTCGATCAACTCGCCGCGCGCCGCCTCGTCCAGCCGGCCCGTCTCTTGGCCGATGTAGATCGCCAGCAGCAGCAGATCCACCAGGGCGGCGGTGAAGGCCTTGGTACTCGCCACGCCGATCTCCGGCCCTGCCTGCATGGGGATCACGCCGTCGCACAGGCGCGTGATCTGGCTGCCCTCGACGTTGACGATGGCGGCTGTGGTCGCGCCGCTCGCCTTGGCGAGTTCCACCGCGGCGAGCGTATCCGCCGTCTCGCCGCTCTGCGTGATCGCCACCACCAGGTCATCGGCGCGCACAATGGGGTGGCGATAGCGGAACTCACTGGCGTAGTCCACCTCGACGGGCACGCCCGCCAGCCGCTCCAGGTAGTGCTTGCCGATCAGCCCGGCGTAGTAGCTCGTGCCGCAGGCTAAAATGGTCACGCGACGCAGCGATGCCGCCTTCTCCGCGCTCAGATGCAGTGTGTCTAGCGTGACGCGGCGCTGGTTGGCGTCCAAGTGACCGCGCAGCGCGTCGGTCAGGCTCGTCGCCTGCTCGTAGATCTCCTTCTCCATGAAGAAGGCGTAACCGCCCTTGTCCGCCTCCGTCGCCTGCCACGTGCTGACGATGGGCTGCTTGTGGACGGTCTCGCCCGCCGGCGTGCTGTAGCGCGTGCGCCCCGGCTCGACCACTGCCATTTGGCCGCTGTCGAGGTGGATGATGGCGTTCGTGTGCTGGATGATGGCGGGCACGTCGCTCGCCAGGAAGGCCTCGCCGTCGCGCTCGCCCACGACCACGCCGCCGGCATGGCCCAGGCGCGCTGCGATCAACCGGCGCGGCTGGTCGCGGCTCATGGCGACGATGGCGCTCGGCCCGTGCAGCTCGGCAACCGCGCAGCGCATGGCCCACTCCAGGTCGCCGCCGCAGCCGTTGCTGTAGTGGTGGTGGATCAGGTGGGCGATGACCTCGGTGTCGGTGTCGCTGAGGAAGAGATAGCCTTCGGCTTGTAGCTGGGCGCGCAGGGCGCGGAAGTTCTCGACGATGCCGTTTTGCACGACCACGATGGCCCCGTCCGGGCTGGCGTGCGGATGGGCGTTGCGCTCGGACGGCGGGCCGTGCGTGGCCCAGCGCGTGTGTCCGATGCCGATGTGACCCTGCGGCGGCGCGGCGTCGACGCGCTGCGCCAGGTTGTTGAGCTTGCCCGCCGCGCGCTGGATGGTCAGCGCGCCGCTCGCGTCCATCACCGCCAGGCCGGCGGAGTCATAGCCGCGATATTCCAGCCGGCGCAACCCGGCTAACAGGATCGGCGCGGCGTTGTGTTCGCCAATATAGCCTACGATGCCACACATAAGATGCCCCCTCTGATGCTTTGGCAGGGACGGGAACGGGGCCGGTGCAGGCGTGGCGGCCTGTGCGCGGCGTTTGCCTGCGCAGCTTGCCAACCCGTCCGTCCGACCGGCGCGACCCGTCGCTTGGTTGTCGAATTGAATGCTGCCACGGCCGATGCGCTTGTGGCGGCGGTTACCCGCCGATTTTACGCGTCGGCTTGTCCATAGAGGTGGGCAAAGATTGACCGGCCTTGGGAAGGCTCGGTTTGGGCCGGTGGTGCGGCCCAAGGGGCATCCGCTGATCTGTCGATTTTCCCTGACGGCGGCAGGCCGGCCAAAAAACTGACTGCAAAACTTACTGCCCAGACTGGTTGTCGCCGCAGGTTAGCCCGGCCTCGCAACCGGGAACCCCCTCCTCGTCACCCGTCCCACGCG
>JBBSBO010000571.1:0-2762 GCA_038251215.1 Caldilineales bacterium | reverse complement strand
GATGTGGCGGCTGAACATGAGCATGACCATGATCACGAACTCCGACAGCGGGCGCACATGCACGCCGCTGGCGGTGGTGAAGACGGTGTTGGGCATGCGCTCGCTGTAGTCCATGCGCTTGACGAGTTGGCCGATGCCCGCGCTGGAGGCCTGCACCCACAGCACGTGCGGGGCGAGCGTGGGCAGGTCCGCCAGATGCGCATAGTCGAAGTCGAAGAGGATATCGGCCTGGGCGAGCAGCGCGCGCCAGGCGGACTCCTGCTCCGCCGTGCGCGGGATGGCCTCGCCCACATGGTCGGCGGCATAGCGCGGCGGGCGCAGCAGCTCCGGCACATACACCACGCGCACGCGCTTGTCGACGGCGCGGATGCGCTCCACATGTTCGTCTTCCAAATAGCTGGCGATCAGCACCGTGTAGGTTGGCTTGTCACTCTGTTTACTGGACATCGGTCTGGCCTCCTTTGGGGAACGGGCGGGCAAAGGGTAGGCGTAATGCGTGATGCGTCATCCGTGACGCATGACGCATGACTCGTGATTCGTCATGCGTCATGCGTCCAAGTCTCAGGCAGGCGGGTGTTCCTACAAGAATGCGCCTAGCTGACGAGGTTGATCGGCTTGGCCGCGGCGAAGGCTGCCACGTTGTCGACGGTCGTCTGCATCAGGCGGCCGCGGGCGGCGAGGGTGGCCCACGAGATGTGCGGCGTGATCACGCAGTTGTCCAGCTCCAGCAGCGGGTTGCCCGGGCCGGTCGGCTCGACCGCGCTCACGTCCAGCCCGGCGCCGGCGAGCTTGCCCGCCTTGAGCGCCTCGTAGAGGTCCGCCTCGTTGATCACCGGGCCGCGGCTGGTGTTGATCAGGAAGGCCGTCGGCTTCATCTTGCCCAGCAGCTCGGCGTTGACCATGCCGCGCGTCTGGTCCGTCAGCAGCGTGTGCAGGCTGATGAAATCGGACTCGCGGAAGACGGTCTCCAGGTCGGTCAGCGTCACGTTGGGGTCGTCGGTCTCGGTGACATAGATGTCGTGCGCCAGGATCTTCATGCCGAAGCCTTCGGCGACCTTGGCGGTGGAGCGGCCGATACGCCCGAAGCCGATGATGCCCATCGTCTTGCCGTCCAGCTCGATCATGGGGAAGTCCCAGTAGCAGAAGTCCTTGGTCTGCAGCCAGCGCCCCTGCTTGACCGTTTCGGCGTGATAAGCCACGTGCTGCGTGAAGTTGAGCACGTGCGCGAAGACCATCTGCGCCACGGAAGTGGAGCCGTAGGAAGGCACGTTGCTGACGACGATGTGCTTTTCCTGCGCGGCGCGGATGTCGATGATGTCGTAGCCGGTCGCCAGCACGCTGATCATCTTGAGGTTGGGCAGTTGGTCCATCACGGCGCGGCTGATCACGACCTTGTTGGTGAGGATCACGTCGGCGTCTTTGGCGCGCGCCACGGTCTCTTCCGGCTCGGTGTAGTCATACAGGTCCAGCTCGCCCAGGGCGCGCGTGCCGTCCCAAGAGAGGTCGCCGGGGTTGAGGGCATGTCCGTCGAGGCAAACGATTTTCATGAGTTTTTGTCCTTTGAATAGGTGTGGTTGGATATTGGATTGTACACTGTGAGCGGCCCGGCGGGCAACCGCGGGAAAAATAAGGGCAAACCGCAAAGGGCAAACCGCAAAGACGCCAAGGCGCAAAGAAAAGCGAAGGGCAAAAATCCGCCGCAAAGGACACAAAGAGTGCAGAGCGCACTTGTCTCTCTTGCTTTTCTTGCTTTTTCTTTGCGTCCTCTGCGTCTTTGCGGTTGATTTGTTCCTCTACTGCGAGACGAGTTTGCGCAGGCCTTCGCCGTTTTGGCGCCAGTAGTTGCGCAGGATCGCCATGTCGTCGCCCAGGCGGAAATGGCGCACGCCCATCTCCCAGTAGTGCGGGGCCTCGTCCAGGTTTTTCAGCTCCACGCGCGGGGCCACGCCCATCTTGAGCGAGGTCTCGATCACCTTGCGCTCGACGGCGGCGATGTCCACGGCCTTACCTGGGCGATAGGCGCCGCTGCTCATCGTATAGTCGGACGGTCCCCACTGGATCATGTCGATGCCGGGCACGGACAGGATTTCCTCCAGGTTCTCCACCAGGACGTGTTTCTCGACCATAATGGCGATGACGATATCGCGCAGGGCCTGCACGTATTCGGGCTTGGGGTCGCCGGAATAGGCGAAGCGGCGCGGGGTCGCGCCATAGAGACCGCCGTCGTCGGGCGTATCCGGGCGCACGGCGGCGACGCACGCTTGCACGTCCGCCACGGTGCGGCAGTCGACAAAGAGCACGCTCTGGAAGCCGGAGCCGATGGCGCGCTGCGCCAGGAAGGTGCGCGGGTCCTGGTCCACCTTGATCATCGTGCCCAGGTCATAGATCTCGGCAGCGCGGCAGTAGTTGTCCAGGTCCGCCATGCTAAAGGGGCCATACTCGGAGGCGAACTCGACGTAGTCATACGTGCCCAGGTGGCCGATCACCTCGACGATGTCGGGCCACACCGTGCTGGTGCGCGCGCAGATGGTGGGCTTGCCGTCGTTGAGCAGTTGTCGCAGCTTGTTGTGTCGCATAATGTCCTGTTCCTGTCAGTGGATGGATGGCGGGGGATGGATACATCTACAGTATACACCAAGCCGGGCGCGATGACTTTGTTCTTGGTAGTGTATCTAATTCGGTGGAAATTGATTTAGGCATTGAAAAGGGCGACTTGTTGAGCGACGGCGGCTAAGACGCCCCGCGTAGAATGATAGGCAGTG
>JBBSBO010000570.1:0-2768 GCA_038251215.1 Caldilineales bacterium | reverse complement strand
TGCGCGCCGCCACCAGCAGCGCCTGCGTCGAATCCAGCCCGCCCGACACGCCGATCACCACGCGCCGGATGCCCGTCGCGTGGTGATCGGCGTGTAGGGAAATGGGGTCACTGGGCACGTAGGGGAAGCGATAGAACTTGCGCAACGGCGGCATCTCGCCCGCCGGCATGTCCAACGCAAAGGGCACAGAACGCAAAGTGCGCAGCTTGTCCTTGTGGTCGGTCGCCGCGTCCGTGTACGAAGTCATGCGGCTGCGATCCTGGACCAGCCGCTCCAGGTCCACGTCCGCCGCGATCACCTGCTCGTCGGGCGAGAAGCGCTGCGATTCCGCCAGCAAGGAGCCATTGGCGTAGATCATGGCGTGCCCGTCCCACGCCAAATCCGTCGTCGACTCGCCCGGCCCCGCGCCGGCGTACAAATAGGCCGCGATGCACTTGGCAGATTGCGACGCACACAATTCGCGCCGATAGTCCGCCTTGGCGACCGTGATGTTGCTTGCCGACAGGTTCGCCAGTACCGTCGCCCCAGCCAGCGCGGCATAGGTGCTCGGCGGGATCGGCGTCCACACGTCCTCGCACACTTCAACGTGCAGGCGAAAATCCGGCAAGTTTTCGGCTGCGAAGATAAGGTCGTTGCCCATCGGCACGGTCCGCCCCAGCAGCGAAGCCTCGTCGCTCAACGCATCGCGCGCCGCGACGAACTGGCGCTTCTCATAGAACTCGCGATAGTTGGGCAAGTAGCTCTTGGGCACAACGCCCAGGATCCGCCCGCCGTGGACCACAACGGCGCAGTTGAACAGCTTGTTCTCCAGCCGCAACGGCGCGCCGACCAGCACGATCGGCATCCAGCCCGCGCTGCGCTGCACGACCGTCGCCAGCGCCGCCAGCGTTGCTTCCTGCAAGGCGTCTTGCTGAAAAAGGTCGTCGTTGGAATAGGCGGAAAGGCCCAGTTCCGGGAACACCGCCACCGCCGCGCCCAGCGCCGAAGCACGCTCGGCCAACGCCAGCGTGCGCTCGAGATTGAAGCGCGTATCCGCCACGCGCACGTGCGGGATACAGACCGCTGTGCGAATAAAGCCATGCGTGTAAATCGAGTTAAATGGACGGGACATAGAGGCTGCTTCAGTGCTGGTGGGTGGGCAGCGCGCACGCTGCAACGGATCGAAAGTCCACGTCATTATAGCGCGGGACGCGGTATTGGGGAACCTCGAGCCGGTCCTCACGCTCCGTCGCTGCGATAGCTCGCATCTTGTCTTGAACTGCGCGCGTTGGTACACTGCTTGAGTGCGCGCCAAAGGGTCACGATAGGCAATGGATCGCGCAATGCACTTTACACGAACATCGCTCTCGTATTCACCGGACTCGTTCAGACAAGTCAGGCCGAACTCTTCTTGAAACGTCGAAACGCTCTCTTCCTCGCTCTGCTCATCGCGGTTCTGAACCTAGCCGCCATCTCGCCGCTGCCTGTCTATGGCCGCGGCGTCGCGGCTTTTCTACTCTTTGTCCCCCTCCTCGGTTTCTTGGCAACGGCAAGCGTGGGGATGCATCGCTACTCATCTTGGCCCGAACAAGCCTTGATCGCCCTCGGCGCAGGCTACAGCGTGTCCGTGCTGCTCATGCTCGCCCTCGCCTACTTGCCCGGCGGCCTCCAGCCCTGGCAAACGCTCACCGCTTTCGACGCCCTGGCGCTCCTCCTGCTCCTGCTGTCGCTGCGCCACCCGTCCAGCGCGCAGAACGAAGATATGATCCCTACGCCCGCGCCGGCCGATCCGGCGGCTCGGCGCTGGGCATGGCTCGGCGCGGCGACGATCATCCTGGTCGCCGCCTTCCTGCGCCTGCCTAGCCTCTCCTACTCCGAATTCCAAGATGACGAAGTCAGCGTGATCTGGCACAGCGCCGAGGTCATCCAAGGCCGCGCCGACGCCCTCTTTGTGCATGACAAAGGCCCGGCGGAAATCCTGCTCACCACGGCGACCTACTCCACGCTGGACCGTCTCAACGAAGCCGCGGCGCGTTTCCCCTTCGCCATCGCCGGCATTGTGGGCCTCTTGGCGCTTTACTGGTTGGGGTGGCGCTTATTCGGGCCGTTGGCGGGCTGGGGCGCGGCCATGCTGCTGGCGCTTGACGGTTACTTCGTCGGCTTCGCGCGCATCGTCCAGTATCAAAGCGTCGTCCTGCTCATGGTCGTTCTCGTCGTCGGCATCGTCCTCAAATACGTCCAGCGACCACAGACGCGCCCGGTCTACCTGTACTTTGCCGCGCTCTTCCTGGCGACCGGCGTGCTCGCCCACTACGAGGCGGCCCTGGCGCTCGTGCCCGCGGGCTACCTCGCCCTCGTCGCGCTGCGCCACAAAGACAGCAGCCTGCGCCGAGGCTGGACCCTGGCGCCGCCTGTACTGCTGGGGCTTGCCGTCTTCACCGCCTTCTACGCGCCTTTCAGCCTCCACCCCCGTTTCGCGCAGACCTTTAGCGAGATCACAGGCAACCGCATCGGCGGCGGCTTCCCCTACAACAACCTTGCGGACTTCTTCACGCGCAGCGTGATCTATAGTTCGACCTACTACTTCGCCGCCATGACCGCCGGCCTCATCGCCGCGTTGGCGCTCGTCTATCGCTGGGTCCTGCCCCGCCCGGCCTTCATCGTGGCGACGGTTGTCCTCATCGGCGGATTCGTCCTCACGTTCGCGCTCCCCGAATGGCTGAGTATCGGCGGGCAGGATACTATTTGGCTCTTCTTTGCCCTCGCTCTGGCCCCGCCCCTCCTGGCGC
>JBBSBO010000569.1:0-2773 GCA_038251215.1 Caldilineales bacterium | reverse complement strand
TTTTGGGCGGCGGGCCGAACCGCATTGGGCAGGGCATCGAATTCGATTATTGCTGCTGTCACGCCAGCTATGCGCTGCAGGACCTCGGCTTTGAGACGACAATGGTCAACTGCAACCCGGAGACGGTGAGCACGGATTATGACACCAGCGACCGCCTCTATTTCGAGCCGCTGACGCTGGAAGATGTGCTCAACATCGTGGCGCGCGAGCAGGCAAGCGGCGAGCTGCTGGGCGTGATCGTGCAATTCGGCGGGCAGACGCCGCTCAACCTTGCAACCGCCTTGCAGGAGGCGGGCGTGCCCATCCTGGGGACGCCGCCGGACGCCATCGACCTGGCGGAGGATCGCGACCGCTTCGGCGAATTGCTGGAGCGGCTGGAGATCCCCTCGCCCGCGCACGGCACGGCGCGCACGGTGGAGGAGGCCGTGGTCGTGGCACAGCGCATCGGCTACCCGGTGGTTGTGCGTCCCTCCTACGTACTCGGCGGGCGCGCCATGGCCGTGGTGGACGACGAGCGGTCGCTGCGCAGCTATATGGTCGAAGCCGTCACCGTTTCGCCGCACAAGTCAATTTTGATCGACCAGTTCTTGGAGGACGCCTTCGAGGTGGACGTGGACGCGCTGTGCGACGGCGAGCGCGTGGTCGTGGGCGGCATCATGCAGCACATCGAGGAGGCGGGCATCCACAGCGGTGACAGCGCCTGTGTGCTGCCGCCGTACAAGATCAGCGCCTATCACCTCAACATCATGCGCGAGTACACGACCAAGATGGGGCTGGCTCTGGGCGTGCGCGGGCTGATGAACATGCAATACGCCATCAAAGATGACGTGGTGTATGTGCTGGAGGTGAACCCGCGCGCCAGCCGCACGGTGCCCTTTGTGAGCAAAGCCACGGGCGTGCCCCTGGCGAAGGTGGCGGCGAAGGTCATGGCAGGCCGCACGTTGGCCGAGCAGGGCATTGTGACGGAGCCGGAGCTGCACGGTTTCTTCGTCAAGGAGGCGGTGCTGCCCTGGAAGAAGTTCACCGGCATCGACACGATCTTGGGGCCGGAGATGCGCTCGACGGGCGAGGTGATGGGGTCGGCGGATACGTTTGGCCACGCCTTCGCCAAGAGTCAGTTGGGCGCGGGCATGCGGCTGCCGTCCGGCGGCGGCGTACTCATCACGGTCAACGATTATGACAAGGGCGGCGCGCTGAAGGTGGCGCGCGACCTGCACCGGCTGGGCTTTGCCGTCTACGCCACGGCCGGCACGGGCGCGCTGATCGGCCATGCCGGCATTCCGGTGACGCTGCTGGAAAAGGCGATCACCGGCGAGGAGGCCTACACCACGCTCGACGCCATGCGCGAGGGCAAGGTGCAGCTGATCGTCAATACGCCACTGGGGCGTGAGGCGCGCGAGGACGGGGCCAAGATTCGCAACCTCGCCACGCGCATGGAGATCCCGCTGATCACCACGCTGTCGGCCGCGCACGCGGCGGTCAACGGCATTCGCGCGCTGCGCCAGCACGAATTGACCGTGCGCAGCTTGCAGGAACACTACGCAAGCCGGGACGGCGATTAGAGAAGGCAAGCAGGGGTTTGGTTGCGCGCCATGGCGCAGGTACAATACATGATCATCGCGCGACGTGGTAGGCGCGGGATAGGCTTGATAAGAGCGCGTAAAGCGACGCAAGTAGAAAGAGGCGACCCATGAGTGTCGAGAATCATTTTGGAAACGGCAATTCCGTCGGGCAAACGGGTACGTTCGCGGTGAAGGCCGGCCTTGCCCAGATGTTAAAGGGCGGCGTGATCATGGATGTGGTGACGGCAGAGCAGGCGCGCATCGCCGAGGAAGCGGGCGCCTGCGCAGTGATGGCGTTGGAGCGCGTGCCCGCCGACATTCGCAAAGACGGCGGCGTGGCGCGCATGAGCGACCCGCAGAAGATCAAGGAGATCATCGCTGCAGTGACGATCCCCGTGATGGCAAAGGCGCGCATCGGCCATTTTGTCGAGGCGCAGATCTTGGAAGCGCTGGGCGTGGACTACATTGACGAGAGCGAAGTGCTGACGCCGGCGGATGAAGAGCACCACATCAACAAACATGCCTTCAAGGTTCCGTTTGTATGCGGCTGTCGCAACTTGGGCGAGGCGCTGCGCCGCATCGCCGAGGGCGCGGCCATGATCCGCACCAAGGGCGAGGCCGGCACGGGCAACGTCGTCGAGGCGGTGCGCCACGCGCGCACGGTGATGGGCGAGATCCGGCGCATCCACGGCATGGACGCCGACGAACTCTACGCCTATGCCAAGGAGATCCGCGCGCCGATTGCCCTGGTGCAGCAGACGGCTGAACTGGGTCGGCTGCCCGTGGTCAACTTCGCGGCGGGCGGCGTCGCTACGCCGGCGGATGCCGCGCTGATGATGCAGCTCGGCCTGGACGGCGTCTTCGTCGGCTCCGGCATCTTCAAGAGCGGGGACCCGGCCAAGCGCGCCCACGCCATCGTGCAGGCGGTGACGCACTTCAATGACCCGCAGGTACTGGCCGAGGTCAGTACGGACCTGGGCGAGCCGATGGTGGGTATCAACCTGGACACGCTGGACGAGTCCGAGCGCATGGCCGGGCGCGGCTGGTAGGCGGGCGTGATGAACGGTCGTGCGGCAGACGAGGGGAGCCGGCCCGTCATCGGTGTGTTGGCGCTGCAAGGCGCCTTCGCTGAGCACGCGCTGATGATGCGCCGCCTGGGTGCGCGCGCCGTCGAGGTGCGCAAGCCGGAGCAACTGGATGGCCTGGACGGG
>JBBSBO010000568.1:0-2779 GCA_038251215.1 Caldilineales bacterium | reverse complement strand
TCGTCGCCGGCGTCGAGCAGCACCTGCATGATCAGGTACATCGCCTCGCTCACGCCCACGGTGATCAGCGCCTCCTGCTCCGGGTCATAAGCGGGCGCGCCGTACCGCTCCATGAGCTTGCGCACCACCGCCTCGCGTAGTTCGATCATGCCTGCGTTGGAGGTATAGGCCGTGTGCCCGGCCTGCAGGCTGGCGATGCCCGCGTTGAGGATCGGCGCGGGCGTCACAAAGTCGGGTTCGCCGATGCCGAGCGTCACCACGTCGTCCATGGTGGCGGCGATGTCAAAATAGCGGCGGATGCCGGAAGGCGGCACGGCCTGCACGCGCCGGCTGATGCGCGAGGCGTGGTCGCGCAGCAACCGCGGCGCGGCGAGATGGCCGTTGGACGGTTGGACGAGGGTCGGTTCGGATACGCTAAACAGGTCAGAAACAGATGGATTTGGCATGGTATCGGCCCCTCTGGGCGAAAGTCCGGGCAATGGTTCCGGGCGCTTGGCTGCATTGCGCTCTCAATTGGCATAGCTCAACTGGCATCGGCGGTCCGATCTCGACTTTGCTTATGGCAAGGCGGAGGCGGACCCGCAAGAGCGCCGGTAAGAGCCGCTCACAACCTGCGCGCCGGCGTGCGTGCAGGCTGCCGGCCCATTGCGCCGGCCAACCCTCCCAGGCCGTGTCCACACCCGGCCACGAAGTCGCCCATCCCGGTTCCCTCCATGCCCTTAGCCTGCCCGCCCCGCCAACGCAGGCGTGCGATCATGCCAGGCGGTCGTGCGCTCGTAGGCATCGGCGGCGCGCAGGATCACCTCTTCGCCCAGGTGCGGCCCCATCAACTGCAAGCCGATCGGCAGGTTGTCCTGGTCGAAGCCGCACGGCACGCTGATGGCGCAGATGCCCGCCAAGTTGGCGCTGATCGTGAAGATGTCGCTCAGGTACATCTCGATGGGGTCGTCGGTCTTCTCGCCGATGCGGAAAGCCGTGGTGGGCGACGTGGGCGCCGCCACCACATCCACCTGCGCAAAGGCCCGCTCGAAGTCGCGCTTGATCAGTGTGCGCACCTGCTGCGCCTTCAGATAATACGCGTCATAGTAGCCCGCGCTCAGCGCATACGTCCCCAACATGATGCGGCGCTTTACCTCGGCGCCAAAGCCCTCGCCGCGCGTGCGGCGGATGTTCTCGAGCATGGCGTCCGCCCCGGCGCTGTAGCCGAAGCGCACGCCGTCATAGCGCGCCAGGTTGGCGCTCGCCTCCGCCGTCGCCACCAGGTAGTAGACGGGCAGCGCCTTGTCCAGGTTGGGCAGGCTGATGCGCTTCACCTCGGCGCCCTGTTGGCGCAGGCGCTCCACCGCCTGGCGCACCGCGGCCTCCACCTCCGGCTGCATGCCGTCGATGAAATACTCGTCCGGCAAGCCGACGCGCAGCCCGCGCACGTCGCCCGTCAGCGCCGCGAGATAGTCCGGCGGCGTCGCTTCCAGGCTGGTGCTGTCAGCCGCGTCATGCCCCGCCATCACATTGAGAAGCAGCGCCGCGTCGCGCACGTCTTTGGTCAGCGTGCCGATTTGGTCCAGGCTGCTGCCATACGCCACCAGGCCGTAGCGGCTGATGCGGCCATAGGACGGCTTAAGGCCGACCACGCCGCACAGCGCCGCGGGCTGGCGCACGCTGCCGCCCGTGTCCGTGCCCAGCGCGGCCAACGCCTCGCCCGCCGCCACCGCCGCAGCCGAGCCGCCGCTGCTGCCGCCGGGCACGCGCGCCAAGTCCCACGGGTTGTGTGTCGTGAAATAGGCACTGTTCTCCGTGCTGGAACCCATGGCGAACTCGTCGGTGTTGGTCTTGCCCAGCAGCACCATGCCCGCGTCCTGCAGGCGCGCCACCGCCGTAGCCGTGTAGGGCGGCACGAAGCCCTGCAAAATGCGGCTGCCGCAGGTAGTCTCCACGCCCTCGGTAGCGAGTACGTCCTTGATAGCCAGCGGCACGCCCAGCAGCGGGGCATCATCGCCCGCAGCGCGGCGGCGATCGGCGGCGGCGGCCTGCGCCAGCGCCCGCTCGGCGGTCACGCGCAGATAGGCGCGCACGTCGCCGTCCACGGCGTCGATGCGATCGAGCAGCGCCTGGGTCAACTGCACGGAGGTAAAGTCGCCGGCGCGCAGCCCGTCCAGCGCGGCGTGGACGGTCAGCGAAGGCAGGTCGGCTGTGTCGTGGCTCATGCTCGCCTCACTCCTCAAAGATGCCGCGCACGCGGAAGAAGCCGTTGGCGCGGTCGGGGGCGTTGTCCAGGGCAGTCTCGTTGTCCAGGCCAGGCCGCGCCGCGTCAGCGCGCATGACGTTGGTCAGCGGCAGCACATAAGGCGTGGGCGGCACGCTGCTCGTGTCCGCCTCCTGGATGCGCTCGGCGTAGTCGAGGATGGCCGACAACTGCATGGCGTATTCCTGAATTTCGGCCTCGCTGAGGCGCAGCTTGGCCAGTTCCGCCACGTGACGCACTTCGTCTTGGGTCAAATGCATGGAGCCAACTCCTGTTTTCGCCTGACGATTTTCTCGGTCTAGCAATCAAAAGAAGCGGACACTGATAAAAACGGATTCAAAAGATACCCCCAGATCAATCTGTCTTCATCTGTCTATATCCATTCAATCAGTGGCCTATTTATGTGGCCTACTATATGGGCAATCAATGCGCCGGCCTCTTGAAAATAGAAACGCCGTGGTGTGGACCACGGCGCCGCATTCCGCTTTCCGCTTTTCCCACACCGAGTCAGTGTCACCGGTGCGGGGCAATGGCTAC
>JBBSBO010000567.1:0-2781 GCA_038251215.1 Caldilineales bacterium | reverse complement strand
CCGAAGGCGGCGCCGCCGGCGCTGTACACGGCGCATTGCAGACCGGCGCCATGACCACGACGTTCACCGCCAGCCAGGGTCTGTTGCTGATGATCCCCAACTTGTTCAAGATTGCGGGCGAGTTGACCAGCACAGTATTTCACATTGCGGCGCGCTCTTTGGCGGCGCAGGCTCTGTCGATCTTCGGCGACCACAGCGACGTGATGGCGGCACGCGGCACGGGCTGGGCGATGCTCTTCTCCGGCTCGGTGCAAGAGGTGATGGATCTGGCGCTGATCGCACAGGCGGCAACGCTCAAGTCGCGCGTGCCCTTCCTGCACGCCTTCGACGGCTTCCGCACGTCGAGCGAGGTCGTGAAGATCGAACGATTGGCCGACGAAGACTATCGCGCCATGATCGACGACGACCTGGTGCGCGCCCACCGCGCCCGCGGCCTGACGCCTGATAGGCCGGTGATCCGTGGCACGGCGCAGAACCCGGACGTGTACTTCCAGGGTCGCGAGACGGTGAACCCCTTCTACGACGCCGTGCCGGGCATTGTCCAGGAAGCGATGGACAAGTTCGCAGGCTTGGTGGGGCTACAGTATCACTTGTTCGACTATGTCGGCGCCCCCGACGCCGAGCGTGTGATCATCCTGATGGGCTCCGGGTCGGAGACCGTACACGAGACCGTGGATTATCTGACGGCGCAGGGCGAAAAGGTCGGCGTGATCAAGGTGCGGCTGTATCGTCCCTTCTCTCGCGAGCATCTCTTGCAGGCGATCCCCGCCACGGCGACCAAGATCGCGGTGCTGGATCGCACCAAGGAGCCGGGCAGCGCAGGCGAGCCGCTGTATGTGGACGTCGTGACCGCGCTGGCGGAGGGGATGTCGACGGGCGAGGCGCAGTTTACGGCGTGGCCGCGCATCATCGGCGGGCGCTATGGTCTGTCTTCCAAGGAATTCACGCCGGCGATGGTCAAGGGCATTTATGACGAGCTGGCGAAAGAGAACCCGAAGAACCACTTCACGATCGGTATCATCGACGACGTGACCTACACCAGCCTGGACTACGACCCCGAGTTCGACATCGAGCCGGCGGACGTGGTGCGCGCGGTCTTCTGGGGCTTGGGTTCCGACGGCACCGTCGGCGCCAACAAGAACTCGATTAAGATCATCGGCGAAGAGACGCCCAACTCGGCGCAGGGCTACTTTGTGTATGACTCGAAGAAGTCCGGCGCGCGCACGATCTCGCATCTGCGCTTTGGGCCGCGGCCGATCAAGAGTACGTACCTGATCCGCAAGGCCAATTTCGTGGCTGTACACCAATTCGGCTTCTTCCAGAGCTTCGACGTGCTGGAGACGGCGGCGCCGGGCGCGACGCTGTTGATCAATGCGCCGTATCCCGCCGACCAGGTGTGGGACCAGTTGCCGCGACCGGTACAGGAAGAGATCATCCGCAAGCAGCTCAAGGTCTATACGATCGACGCCTACGAAGTGGCGGGCGAGCTGGGCCTGGGCATCCGCATCAACACGATCATGCAGACCTGCTTCTTTGCCATCAGCGGCGTGCTGCCGCAGGACGAGGCCATTGAGCAGATCAAGCATGCCATCGAGAAGACCTATGGCAAGCGCGGCGAGATCGTCGTGCGCCAGAACTTCGCGGCAGTCGACGCCTCGGTGGCGAACATGCATAAGCTGGACGTGCCGGCGCAGGCGACAAGCACAATCGAGATGCCGCCGACCGTGCCGGCGGGCGCGCCCGATTTCGTCAAGAATGTGACGGCCATGATGATGGCCGGCGACGGCGACCTGCTGCCCGTCAGCGCCATGCCCGTGGACGGCACCTTCCCCAGCGCGACCACGCAGTGGGAAAAGCGCAACGTGGCCCTGGAAGTGCCGGTGTGGGAGCCGGACATCTGCATCCAGTGCGGCAAGTGCATTCTGGTTTGCCCGCACGCCGTGATCCGCGCCAAAGTTGTGTCGCAAGAGGATCTGGCGGGTGCGCCGGAAGGTTTCAAGACGTCGGATGCACGCTGGCGCGAATATCCCGACAAGCAGTACACGCTGCAGGTGTCGATGGAAGACTGCACCGGCTGCACGTTGTGTGTGGAAGTCTGTCCCGCCAAGGACAAGAGCGCGGTGGGCCGCAAAGCCATTAACATGCACGGCATCCAGCCGATCCTGGAGCAGGGCCGCAAGGACTGGGCCTTCTTCGATCAGCTGCCCGAGCAATCGCACGTGGATACGCTGAAGTATAACAACGTCAAGAACATCCAGCTGCTGGAGCCGCTCTTCGAGTTCTCGGGCGCGTGCGCCGGCTGTGGCGAGACGCCTTACCTGAAGCTGATGAGCCAGTTGTTTGGCGACCGTGCGCTGATTGCCAACGCCACCGGTTGCTCGAGCATCTATGGCGGCAACCTGCCGACGACGCCGTGGGCTAAGAACGACGCCGGCCGCGGGCCTGCCTGGAGCAACTCGCTGTTTGAAGACAATGCCGAGTTCGGCATGGGCAT
This sequence comes from Caldilineales bacterium, assembly GCA_038251215.1. Taxonomy (GTDB): domain Bacteria; phylum Chloroflexota; class Anaerolineae; order Caldilineales; family Caldilineaceae; genus JASGTU01. The sequence continues at coordinate 287 of JBBSBO010000567.1, read as the reverse complement.
GCGCCTGACGCTGGACAAGCAGAGCGAGTATGTGCGGGAGCTGGTGGTGCGGCTGCGCGACCTGATCGGCCACGAGTTGGCCGACGCGTTGCTGGCAGCCGACCAGTCGGAGCCGGAAGTCATCGAGGCGCAGCGTACACGCGTCGAGGAGCTGAAGGCCGTGATCGAAGACAACCAGGCGCCGGAAGTCCGTGACCTCTACAGCCTGGCGGACAAGCTGGTGAAGAAGTCCGTCTGGATTGTGGGCGGCGACGGTTGGGCGTATGACATTGGCTTTGGCGGCCTGG
>JBBSBO010000566.1:0-2793 GCA_038251215.1 Caldilineales bacterium | reverse complement strand
TCCTTCAAGCCGGCGGCGATCACCATGTGCAGCCCGTCAGGATAGACGCTGCGCACCGATTCATGCTGCTTCTCGTGGCGGAACTCATTCCATACGGTAACGCGAAGGTCACTCATTTTGCCTGCTCCATCTTTCTGTTTGCACTTGAAACGTTGCTTGAAAATTGACTCAACCGACTCAAAAGCCTATCTCCCGACCGGCGCGCCGTCTACCCTTTGGGCAACACATCCGACCGGCGCCACAGCCGTTCGCCGCCTACCGCCGCCGTAAAGCCCCGCACCTGCGCTTGCAGATCGCGCTCATCGGCGAAGAAGGTGCTCAACTGCGATTGGTGCGCACGGATCGCCGCGATCTTCGTGTCGAGCGCCTCCGGCGTCAGCGGCAATACCTGCGCCTGCCACGCGCTCTTTCCGGCCTCTGCCGCTTCGCCGACCACCGCCGCCACCGCGCCCTCGCTCTGAGCATAGGGGTATTCCTCATAATAGTCCAGCGCGCCGGCCCCGAAGCAGCGCTCCGCTGCCAGCCGCACCAGTTGATGGTCGACATGATGGCCCACCGTCAGCGGCACGACACAGCGGCTGTGGCTGGGCAGCGTCGCCATGCGCTGCACCAAGCTCGCCAGTAAGCCGGCCTCGCCCGACGCCACCTCGCCGAAGATCTCCTCATCCGACACATAGAAGGGCGCGCCGCTCTGCGCATCCGTGCGATAGATGCAGTCCGGCACGTCCCAGTGCCGCGCATCCGCCCCCAAAATGGCGCAGGCCGCCAAGTCCTCGCGCCTACGCCCGGCGGCGGCGTCTGTCGCCAACTGCCAGCGGTCCTGCAAGCTCTGCGCATAGGCAGAGACGCCCGCGGCAGGCGGGTCGCCCGCCATCACCGTCACGATCAGCACGGACTGCCCGTCGCACACATGTTGGGCAATCTGCCCGCCGCACGACAGCGCCACGTCGTCCAGATGCGGCGATAGATACAGCCAATTGTAGAAGTCTGCCATTGCTGCGCTCTGTTGATTCCCGTTACTCGCGTCCAAAGGCGATGGCTTTCACCCCGCCTAAAGGCGATCATTGCTTACAGTCAATTGCACGGCATCTGCGCTACAATATCATTATACCTGAAATGATCCGTGTATTGTCGCGCGCATTCGGCGCGCAGGCCGTACGCTTAGCCCAGGGAGCCAGTTAGCATGACCATGTTTCAATCTCCGCCCATCCAACGCATTGCCATGCTCAGCGTACACACCTGTCCGCTGGCGCTGATGGGCGGCAAAAAGACCGGCGGCATGAATGTCTACGTGCGCGACTTCAGCCGGGCGCTGGGCTGCCACGGCGTACAGGTGGACGTGTTCACGCGCGCGCAGGACAGTTGCGACAGCGGGCTGATCCACGACCTGGGGCCGAGCGTGCGTGTGATCCACATCCTCGCCGGGCCGCAAGTCCCGCTCCTGCCCGCCGGCGTCGAGAACTATCTCGACGAGTTTGTGGACGGCGTGGTGCGCTTCGCCGCGGCCGAAGGCGTGCGCTACGACCTGATCCACAGCCACTACTGGCTCTCCGGCCTGGTCGCCGAGCAACTGCGCGCCCAGTGGGGCGGCACGCCCATCGTGCAGATGTTCCACACCCTGGGCCATATGAAAAACCAGATCGCGTCTGACGAGAGCGAACGCGCCCCGCAATCTCGCCTGGACGGCGAAGCGCACATCGTCGCCGTTGCCGACCGCCTGATCGCAGCCACGCCCGCCGAGGAGCGCCAGCTGATCGACCTGTACGGCGCGGACCCCGCCAAAATCGACATCGTCCCGCCCGGCGTCGACCCGCAGCGCTTTCACCCGCTGGACAAGAAGGAAGCCAAGCGCCGCGTGGGCATCCCCTGCGGCGACTTCAACATCCTCTTCGCCGGACGCATCGAGCCGCTCAAAGGCGTCGACACCCTGCTGCGCGCCATGTCCATCCTGCAAGAACGCCACCCCGACGCCGTCAAAAACACCTGCGTCGCCATCATCGGCGGCGACCCCTGGGCCGACGACCGCGATGCGGAGATGGCGCGCCTGCAACAACTGCGCAGCGACCTCGGCATCCACGACCTGGTGACCTTCCTGGGGGCCAAAGACCAGGACATCCTGCCCTACTACTACGCCGCGGCCGAAATGGTGGTCATGCCCTCGCACTACGAGAGCTTCGGCATGGTCGCACTCGAGGCCATGGCGACGGGCACGCCCGTCATCGCCTCGGAGGTCGGCGGCCTCGCCCACCTGGTGCAGCACGGCTTCAACGGCTATCACGTGCCTTCGCGCGACCCGGAAGCGCTCGCAGCGCGCATCCTCGACCTGCTGCAAGACCCGGAACTGCGCGCACGCCTGGGCCAACAGGCGCAACAAACCGCCCAGGAATATGGCTGGGACCCGATCGTGCGGCGCATGTTTACGGTCTACCGCAAGCTGCTCGCCAAGCCCATCTGCCAGGCGGCATCCTAGCGTTGCCGCCCTAGCGTTGCAACGTCGATGCGCCAGCCTTAGTACACGCCCAGCTTAGCCAACTCCGCCGGCACGTCCATCCCCGCTGTATAGTGCAGGGCGTGCAGGCCGACGGCGCGTGCGCCGGCAATATTGCGCGCAAAATCATCCACAAAGACGGCTTCGTCCGCCGCGCAGCCTAGCCGCGCCAGCGTGCGCGTATAGATCGCCGCGTCCGGCTTCATCACCCGCTCGTAGGCCGAACCGACGATCAGGTCGAAGGCATCCGCCAGCGGATACTCCGTGGACAGCGAAGCGTGCAGGTTGTCCATGGCGTTGCTGAT
>JBBSBO010000565.1:0-2798 GCA_038251215.1 Caldilineales bacterium | reverse complement strand
GGACACGCCGTGGTTCGCTCTTCATCATGCGCTTATCGTGCGCTTACCATGCACGAGGAGCTGCCCAACGGTTGGCGCTCGCCCGGGGCGGCGTCAAAAGCGCACCTCGCATTCGCCGGAGCCGAACTGGATGCGCGTGCCCGCGGCCAGCGTGAGGCTGCGGCCGGGGTCGACACTGCGCATTTCGCCGGACGCCGTGACGGCGTTCCAAGCCTCGGCGCTGACGTTCTTCAGGCCCCAGACGCGCGGGTCTTGCGGGTGACGGCTGACCTCGGCGACAGGCGCGTCGAAGACATAAGCGCGGTTGGGGTCCGTGTGATGGGGGAAGAGAGCCGTGTCGTGGTTGAGGACGACGACAGCGGGCGGCGTGTTGGCCGCAGGCGCGTAGGCGATACGAATGCGCAGCGGCGGGCGCAGCGGGGCATGGCAGGACCAGCAGGGTTGTCCGTGCAGGGTCTGGTCTGGGCCGGCGTGCAGCGCAGCGGTGTCGTAGAAGCATTCTGCGCCGCACTGGGGGCAGTAGAAGATGGTGTCGCGCAGGCGGATCATGGCCGCGCGCCATTCGCTTTCGCGCACGCGGCCTTGTTGGCTGTCGCGGATGCCCGCCGTGAAGGCGCGGATGAAGAGGTCGCGCACAAACTGCGGGTAGAGCGGCCAGAAGGCAAGCGCGTTGTCGTGGAAGCCCGGCTGCGGGCGGTTGGAGTCGTCGAGCGGATCGAAGATGAAGACCGGTTCCGTGCCGTAGAGCTTGGTCATGGCCGGCAGGTCAAAGCAGCGGATGGCGGTCTCGCGCGCGCCTTCCAGCGGGTGATGGTTGAGGAGCAGGTAGAAGAGCAGCACGGCGAGCGAGAAGAGGTCCGTTTGTGTGCTGGGCGCGGCCAGGCCGGTGACGAGTTCCGGGGCCATAAAGCGCGCCGTGCCGCCGATCGTGCCGGGCTGCCCGTCGATGTCGACGTTGTCGTTGTCGCAGATGCGCACCTCGCCATTGGTCGGGTCGAAGAAGACATTGCCAAAGGAAATGTCGCGATAGCAGAAGCCGCGGGCGTGTAATTGCAGATAAGAGTGGGCCAACTCGAAGGCCGCCGTAACGAGGGCGCGGAAGGACGGCTCGACGCGCCGCGTCACTAGGTCGACCATGCCCTTGAAGCGAACTTCGCGCAGGTCCATGATATAGCCGAAGCCGGCGACTCGCGGGTCGCCGGGCGTGGCAGCCAACTCTAGGGGCCATAGGAAGCGGTCGCTGGGGGCGCCGGTGCGCACGGCGCGTTCGAGGCGCTCGCGCAGGCGTGCGTCCTGCTTCAGGTAGTGGGGGAAAAACCATTTGACGGCCACGGCATGGCCGTTGACGGAGGCGCGGTAGACCTCGCCCTGTCCGCCGCCGCCCAGGAAGCTGTCCACCTGGACGGTGAGGCCCGACGACAGGCCATTGATCTGTTGGCCGAGTTTGAGCAGTTGATTCATCGCATCGTCTCCCGTGTGCGCCCATTATAGCACGGGGGTAAATCTCACGCCGAACCGAAATGGATACACTACCAGGGAATACCGCAAAGGTTTGTATTGTTTTTGACGCACGCGTGCCTGGGTTGTACCATATGACCAAGAGGTTGCCCCAGCGTTGACCCCAGGGCGGTCCCATCAGCGAGCGAAGGAGAACTGACATCATGCAGCAGAGCAGCTTGGCATGGATCGAAGAGGAGATGGCGCGCGCCCAGGAGGCGGGGCTGTGGACGACGATCCGCACGATTGAATCGCCCATGGACGGCTGGGTGACGATCGACGGCAGGCGCATGTTGAACTTCTGTGCCAACAACTATCTCGGCTTGGCTAATCATCCGCGGATACGCGCGGCAGCCAAGGAGGCGATCGACCGCTTCGGCATCGGCCCTGGTGCGGTGCGCACGATTGCCGGCACGACGTCGCTGCATGTGGAGCTGGAGCGACGGCTGGCGGAATTCAAGGGGACGGAGGCCTGTATTACTTTCCAGAGCGGCTTTGCGGCTAATCTCGCCACGATCCCTGCGCTGGTCGGGCCGGAGGATGTGATTTTCTCGGATGAGCTGAACCACGCCAGCATTATCGACGGCTGCCGCTTGAGCCGCGCTAAGGTGGTGCGCTATGCCCATGCCAATGTGGATGACCTGCGCCGCCAGATTGCGCAGGCGGGGCCGTATCGCCGCGGGCTGATCATCACCGATGGCGTGTTCAGCATGGACGGCGATATCGCTCCGCTAGACGCCATTTGTGAGGCGGCGGAAGATACAGGCATGTTGTTGATGGTGGACGACGCGCACGGGGAAGGCGTGCTGGGCCGTGGCGGCCGCGGCATCGTCGATCATTTCGGGCTGCACGGCCGCGTGCATGTGGAGGTAGGCACGCTGAGTAAGGCCTTCGGCGCGGTCGGCGGGCTGGTGACCGGCGCAAGCGCCATCGTCGAGTGGCTGCGCCAGCGCGGGCGGCCCTTCCTCTTTTCCAGTGCGATGACCGCGCCAGACGTGGCGGCGTGCATCGAGGCGGTCAACATTCTGAGCGAGTCCACGGAACTGGTAGACCGTCTGTGGGATAATGCGGCGACGCTCAAGCAGGCCATGCAGGGGTTGGGCTTTGACATTGGGCACAGCCAGACGCCGATCATCCCTGTGATGTTGGGCGAGGCGCCGCTGGCGCAGGAGTTCAGCCGGCGACTGTTCGAAGCGGGCGTCTTTGCTACGGCGATCGGCTATCCGACCGTGCCGCTGGGCAAGGCGCGTATCCGCGTGATGAACTCGGCCGCGCACAGCCGCGACGACCTGGAGGAGGCG
>JBBSBO010000564.1:0-2801 GCA_038251215.1 Caldilineales bacterium | reverse complement strand
GGCCGGGCGGCGTGATGCCGTGGCCACTCTACGATCAGCGCGATCTGAGCCGCCTGGGAGAATGGGAGCAATATTTGGGCTTTTTCGAGTACCCCGCGGCGCACGGTCCTTTTGTGGGCGTCTATGAACCGACGGCGGATATGGGGGCGGTGCGCGTCTTCCCCGCCGATGTAGCGCGCGGCAGCAAGGTCTTCGGCCTGGGCTGGGGCGATGCGCTGGTGAGCCAATACTTCACGGACGACGGCTCGGCCTATGTGGAGCTGCACGGCGGGCTGGCGCCGACCTTTGCCGAGCGGGCGCAGTTGGGCGCGGGCGAGTCCGTCGCCTGGGAGGAGCGCTGGTATCCCGTGACGGGCATCGGGCAATTCGTTGCCGCCGACCGGGCGGGCGCCTTGGCCGTGACGCGGCGCGGGGATGACTATGAGCTTGCCTTTTATGCCGTGCAGCCCTTTGCCGGCAGCCTGGTATTGCACGCCGGCGGGCAAGAGGCGCTGCGGCGCGCCGTAGTCGCCGCGCCGGAGAAGCCGTTTCGCGTGACGCTGACGGCGGATCAAATCCGCGCCGGGGCGAGGCCGCTGACCGTGGTGATCGAGGACGCGACGGGCGTCGCGGCGTTGACTTATACGATGGAACAAAAGTGATGGACGATCGACCTTCGGACGGACAAGTCCCGACATGGCTACTGTGGGTGATTGGGCCGGTGACGGTGCTGGCAGCCGCGCTGATTGTGCTGGCGCTGGTGCTGGGCATCCAGGCCGGCCAACGTCAGGCTGAAGTGGAGCGCCGCCAACAAGCGGCCATCGCCGTGCAGCGCGCCATGGATTACCAGGCGGAAGGCAAGCTGGCGGAGGCGCTGGCAGAGTATCAGCGCGTACTCGTGTTGGACTCGGGCAATCCGTCCGCGGTGGCGGGCATCGAGAGCCTCTTGCAGATGGCCGGAGGCGGCGCAACGGCAGGCGCCATAGGCCAAGCCACGCCTGTCGCATCGGATGGCGTGGTCGCGCCGGCTGCGGCGGCTGCGGAGCAATCCGCACCGGCGGCGTCCGCAGCGACGCCCTCGCAGCCGCTTTCGCCCGAGGAACAGATCTGGCAAGATGCCCAGGCAGCCGGTCAAGCCGGCAGGTGGGCGGAGGCCGAAGAGGCGCTGGTGCAGCTGCAAAAGACCGCGCCGCAGTTCCGCCCCGACGAGGTGGCGGGGATGCTCTTTGACCTCTATGTCAATCTGGCGGCGGAAACCGAGCAGGACGGCGATCTGGAGCAGGCGCTGGCCTATGTGGACAAGGCGCTGGAGCTGCGCCCGGACGCCACGGCGCTGCGCAGCGCGCGCTCGATGGCCGCCACCTATTTGGAAATGCTCACCGTCTCCGGCACGGACTGGGAACGCACCATCGAGCTGCTGGAAGGGCTGTATGTGCGCGATTCCGGCTATCGCGATGTGCAAAAGCGCTTGCAGGGGGCGTTGTTGGCCTACGGCGAGGAGTTGGCCGCGGACGAAGATTGGTGCGCAGCCGCCGAACAGTATCGCGCGGCGGTGGCGATTGAGTCCTCCACGGAGACGATCGCCGAGCGCAACAGCTTGGAAGATCGCTGCGCGGTGGTGCGCGGCCCGGTGGCAGGCGCTACGCCCACGCGCGCCGCGTCCCTGGCGGGTGTCGAGGCGGGCGCGGATAGCGAGCCGGATTCCTTAGCCGCGGCGGCGACGTTGCAGGCGGACTCGGCAGCAGAGCCTGAGGCGGCGGCTGAAGCGGCGACGCCGGAGCCAATCTCCGCGCCGGCGGCGAACGCTCCGGTCTCCGGGCGCATTGTCTTTTCGGCGGTGGACCCGGTCAACGGGAGCACGCATGTCTACATGGAGGACGCGGCGGGCGGCGCGCCGGTGATCCTGGCGCAGAACGGGCAGCAGGGCGCTTTTCGCCCGGACGGCAGGCGCTTCGTGTATAAAAACCTGCGGGATGATATGCGCGGGCTGACTTCGCTCGACCCGGGGACGGGCCTGGAGCTGCGCTTCACCGAGTTCGGCGAGGACGGGCGCCCCAGTTGGAACGGCGAAGGCAACCGCATTACCTTCTCGTCGAACCGTGAGGGTGACCGGCTGTGGCGCGTGTATACGTTGTGGGCGGATGTGGGCAGCGAGGCCGAGGTGGTGGCCTACGGCGATTCGCCGGCGTGGAATCCGGCTGCGGATCGCATCGCCTTTCGCGGCTGCGATGAGAGCGGCAACCGCTGCGGCATTTGGACGATGAACGGCGGCGGCGGCGACCGCAGCCCGCTGACCTCCGTGCCGGCGGACGATCACCCCAGTTGGGCGTCCAACGGCGCGTTTGTGGCCTTCATGAGCGACGGCCGCGACGGCAACCCGGAGCTATACCGCGTCGACGCGGGCGGCGCGCAGGTGACGCGCTTGACCGACAACCCTGCCATCGACGGCCTGCCCGCGGTCAGCCCGGATGGGGCGTGGGTGGCGTTTGTGAGCAACCGCGGCGGCGGCTGGGCGATCTATGCCGTGCCCAGCGGCGGCGGCGAGGCGCAGCAGCTCTTCGCCCTCGACGGCTCGCTGGGCAATTGGCTGGAGCAGAGCTTGCAGTGGATCCCGTAGGCGGCATTCTCCAGTCATAGCCAGGCAGCCATATTCAGACAGCCGTAATGTCTTGCCGTGCGCAGTTTGACCCGTGCGGCGCTGATCCGGTACAATGATCGCCTAGCGGGGAGTAGCGCAGTCCGGCAGCGCACAGCGTTTGGGACGCTGGGGTCGGAGGTTCAAATCCTCTCTCCCCGACTGCTAGCGGCGGCCCTTTGCGGCG
>JBBSBO010000563.1:0-2805 GCA_038251215.1 Caldilineales bacterium | reverse complement strand
GCCCGCCTCCACCAGCGGCGCCACGTCCGGCCGCGCCAGGAGGGCGGCGATGCGATCGCTCGCGTCCGGGTCCAGCGCCAGAACATTGAGCCGCTCCGTCACTTCGGCGGTATATTGCAGCCCTTCCAGCGCATCGCCCGCGTTGGAAACGAGCACGGTATTGACGCGGTCCTGCATAAAGAGCAAGTTCTGCGCCTCCGACAGGGGCATCATCACCACGGGCAGCACCGCGCTGAGCGGGCCGGCCTGGTCGACGACGGCGCGCACGCGGAAGCGCACAGGCAGCGGCCCCACAAAGACCTCCACCACATCGCCCGCGCTGGCGCCCATGCGGTCGGCGGCCATGCGGCTGAGGTAGATGTCGCCCTGGCGCAGTTGTAGCCCATACTGCGCGAGCACGCGGTCGATCTCGCCGCTGAGCGTGTTGAGGTTCACGGCCTTGAGCAGGTCGTTGGCGCTGGTGCTGACTTGGCCCAGCGCGTCGTCGACGGAGGCGGAGAGCTGCGCGCCGCTTTCTTCGGGCAGGCCCAGCAGCTTGGCGAGCGTGGGCAGGTCCAGCGTCTCGATGCCGGCGTCCTTCAGCGGCGTCGTGTCGACGCCCAACTGTTCCAGGGTCGCCAGGTCAATGCTGAGACTGGGCAGGTCGCCCACCGCCACGCCCGTGAGGAGCGCGCCGATGCCCGCCATAGCCTGCATCACGGGCGAAGCGCCGTCGCCGCCCAAGTTGGCGGCCGCGCCGGAGGCGACGCTAAAGAGGTTGCTGGCCTGCACAAAGATGTTGCCGATGCCCGGTTGCAGCGCCGTCATCTGCAGCGGCTCGCCGTCGGCGCTGAGCAGGCCGAAGGTTTCCGGGTATTGGTCGTCCACGGCGTAGATGATACCCAGCGGCTCGCCCGCACCGGTGGAGGCGTTGCGTAGAATGGTCGGGAAGAGGATCGCTCCGGAGACGCCGTCGATCTGCGGGTCGGCTTCGGCCTCGGCGCGCAGTTGCTCCAGGCGCGCGCCCTCGATGCTGGGCAAACCGCCTTGCACCAACGCCAGCACGGTGCCCAGCCCGCCGCTGGTGAGGTCGCCGACGGTGGCTTCGACTTCGGCCATGGCCTCGGCGTCATTGTCGATGTTGGCGAGCTTGGCGATCAGGGACGGGCCGATGATCTCGTCCACCTCGCCATAGGCCGCCACCGCCTGGCGGCGCACGGAATAGCTGAGGGTGTCGCCCGTGCCAAAGGCGCTGATGATAATGATGGTGCTCAGGGTCAGCCCCAGCACGATCAGGACGGCCTGCGTGGGTCGCCGCACCAGGTTGCGCAGGCCAATCTTCGCCAGCACGGGATTGCGCGCCGAGAGCACCACGAGCACGATCAGGATGGCGCTCAGCGCGCCGATCATAAAGAGTACGCTGCCCGCCGCCAGGTTGGAGAGCGTGTTCATGGCCGCACCTCGCCTGCCGGCAGCCCTTCCGGCACAGCGCCAGGCACATGGGTGGACACCGCCGCCAGGATGGCGTCCGGATCGGGGTTGGCGACGGAGCTGAGGATTTGCCCGTCCTGCATGCGCACGATGCGGTCGCAGATAGCGCCGGCGCCGGCATCGTGCGTGACGAGTATGAAGGTCTGCCCGTTCTCCTGGTTCATTCGGCGCATGAGGGCCAACACTTCGCCCGCCGAGGCGGAGTCGAGGTTGCCGGTCGGCTCGTCGGCCCACACCAGCGCCGGGTTATTGACCAGGGCGCGGGCGATGGTGACGCGCTGGCGCTGCCCGCCCGACAGCTCGGCGGGGCGATGGTAGAGGCGATCCGCCAGGCCGACCTGGGCGAGGGCATCCGTGGCGCGCTGCCGGGCCGCGCCGGGTCGCACCCCGCTCACGAGCAGGGGCAGCTCCACGTTCTCCACGGCGTTGATCACGGGCAGCAGGTTGAAGGTCTGGAAGACAAAGCCCATGCGCTGGGCGCGATAGGCCGTGCGCCGGCGATCGCCCATGTCGCGCAGGTCGACGCCCTCGACGATCACCTCGCCGGAGTCGAAATCGTCCAGGCCGGACAGACAGTTAAGCATGGTGGTTTTGCCGCAGCCGGACGGCCCCATCACCGCCACCATCTCGCCCCGCTGCACTTCCAGGCTGATGCCGCGCAGGGCATGCACCTCGACGTCGCCCAGGTGGAAGCGCTTGTGGACCTCGTGCGCCGCAATGATTGCATCGCTCATACCGGTTTTCTCCTATCGCTTGGGGTGATGCGTCACCCGTCAGTCAAAATCTGCCCAGTCAAAATCTGCCCAGTCAAAATCTGCCCAGTCAAAATCTGCCCAGTCAAAATACGCTCAGTCAAAATACTCGATGCGCGCCGCGCCGATGCGGGTGACGCGGCCATAGCTGTCATAGTCCACCGCCAGCGCGCCGATGCTGATCAGCAGGCCGTTGGCGGCATAGCTGAGCGGGGCGACGCCCACGCGCTCGGCGCGGCCGTAGAGGTCATAGGTCACCTGCGCCTCGCCGATGCGCACGGGCCGCCCGCCGGCCTCGTATTCGATGGACGAAGCGCCCAGGGCGACGATGCGCCCGTCGTCGTCATACTCGACGCGCGCCGCGCCCAGCCGCTCCAGCCGCCCCGCCTCGTCATAGCGCGCGGGCGTAGCGCCCGCCATGCGCACATGGCCGCGGATCAGCCCGCTGACAATGCAGTACGCTACTTTAGGGTCCATAGTTTCCTTCCTCGCCTGAGTGTACCAGGAAAAGGGCGCATTTCACAGCAGGGGCAAAAGAACAGCGCACCGCAGAAGACGCAGAGAGCGCAGAGAACAGCAATGC
>JBBSBO010000562.1:0-2805 GCA_038251215.1 Caldilineales bacterium | reverse complement strand
TAGCGCGCCAGTACATAGGCGGAGGTGATCACGTCGGCGGCGTCGGCGGGGATGCCCAGGCGCGTCAGCTTGTCGGCATAGTTTTGGCGGGGGTAGAGCGGCTTGTTGCTGACGAACAAGACACGCCCGCCGCGGCGGCGCAGTTCGGCGATGGTCTCGACCGCGCCAGGCAGGGCCGCCTCACCGAGATAGACCGTGCCGTCCAGGTCAAAGACAAATCCATCGATGGCGTTCAGGGTTTTTGCGGGCATTGGGGCGCTCTGTGTGAGGTATATGAGGGCGGGCGGTTGGATGGTATAGGCGTGGCGTATAGTGCGCAACGTCCCGAGTATACCATCCTCGCCCCAGAGCGCGGCAACCGCGTCGAACAACGCGCGCCTACACCGGCGGCGCGCCCGTCTGCCGGTAGCGATCCAGCGCCTCCACGCCGCCGCGGGCGATGATGTTCAACATCGAGTCGGGCGGCGTGCGGTCGTAGATATAGGTGGGCGCGTCCGTTGTGGCGATGGCGATGCCGGCAGCTTCGGCGCGTTCAAAGAGCGCGCTGTCGATGCTGAAGGGCACGCGCGGAAAGCCGCCCAACTGCGCCAGCGTCTCCCGCCGGAAGACAAACGTGCCGCCCACCACCAACCCGTGCAGGTCGATCATTTGCGTCGGGTTATATTTGTCGGGCACGAGCGAATCGCCCAAGATGCGACAGCCGCCGTGCAGCAAATCCAACTCCGGCTGCGCCGCCAGCAGCTCACGGCGGATGCGCAAATGCTCCGGCACGTACCAGTCGTCGGAATCGAGGAAGGTGACGTATTGGCCCGCAGCCGCGGCAATGCCCACGTTGCGCGACAGCGACAGCCCGCGATTGTGATGGTAGAAGTAGCGCAGCCGCGCGTCCCGCTCCAGGTAGGGGCGGACGACGCGTGCCGTGCCGTCCGTGCTACCGTCGTCGACAATCAGCGCTTCCCAGTCCGTTTCGCTCTGCTCCAGCAGCGAATCGAGCGCGTGCGGCAACAGATGCGCCCGGTTGTAGGTACAGAGGATGACGGAGAAGAAAGGCGCATCGCCGGCGTGCAAGATCAAACTCATGGACGGGCCTGCTTTCTGGCATGACACCACAGCGGACGGCGACCTGTAGCCGGAGAAACCGCCACAGGCGTATAGCACTCAACACCATGCCACGCCCCGAGACCGCACGTCAGTAAGCCCTCCTCTTTTGCTTTTCTTGCTGTTGCTTTTCCTTTGCGCCCTTTGCGTTCTTTGCGGTTCGCCCTTCCCCCCCTTTTGCGCGGCGGTTGACAAGCGATCCGGGACATGATACCTTGACGGTGCAGCCTCGCCTCTCACGCTTCCGCTATCGCATCGGCCTCCGTTTGGGCCGGACAACCTGGCGACCATGCCCGATACCATGCGTGTACGAACCGAGTAAGGACAACCCAGACAGCGACATCCACGCAGCCTGCGCCCGGTTGAGCGGCAGGCGCGTTGATTTGTTGCACCCGGCATCGGGCAGAGCAGACTGCGGCTGAATAGCAAGCGGCGAAGTTGCGAGCGGCTACCCATCTATTCTATCTGTCACCACGAGTAAGGAGGGTCCATGTTTATCGACAGCGAGATCCGCCAGGCAATCGAGTTTGAAAGCGATGCGGCGCACCCCGTTCTGAGCGTCTATCTGAACGTCGATCCCCACCGCCGCAACGTGGAAAAGTACAAGCTGGCCCTGCGCAACCTGCTGGGCAAGGCCAAAGACGCCGACCCCGAAGATATCCAGCGCATGCAGAACTACGTCGAAATGGGCTACAACTGGCAGGGGCGCGGCCTGGTCATGTTCGCCTGCGCCGCCAAGAACTTCTGGTGGGCCAGAAGCTTCCTGGTGCCGGTGACGGATTCCGTCTTCACCAACTTTCGCCCCTACGTACGCCAGCTGGCCCGCCTGATCGACACCTACGAGCGCTACGGCGTGATTCACGTCGATTCCGAAGGCGCCCGCCTCTACATCTTTAACATGGGCAATCTCGAAGCCGTGGAAGGCTATCTGGGCGAGGAAGTCAAACAGCACAAGTCCGGCGGCTGGGCCGCGGCCCGCTACCAGCGCCATGAATCCGGCGTCGCGCGCAACAACCTGCAAGACGCCGCCGAGATCGCCGAGGAGTTCTATCGCAAGCTCGACACGCGCCGCCTGATCCTCGCTGGCACGGAGCGCAACGTCGCCCGCTTCCAGGAGCTGCTCAGCCACCGCCTGCGCTCGATGGTGATCGGCCAAATTGCGGCCAACGCCAACGCCACCGCCTCCATCATCAGCGAAAAGGCGCTGGACGTGATCCGCACCGCCGCCGACGCCGAAGCCTCCGCCATGGCGGAGGCCGTCGTCACCGCGGTACACAAGGGCGGAGCCGCCGTATCGGGCTTGCCCGACACGCTCACCGCCGTGCAAGACGGGCGCGCCCAGCAAGTCGTGCTGCTTTCGGGCTTCTCGCAACCCGCCTATCGCTTCGTCGACAGCGGCTACATCGTACTCAAACTCTCGGAAGACGCCGAAGACGTGGATCTGGGCAGCGGGCGCGTGCAAGAGCTGCCCGACGCCGTGGAGAGCGTGCTGCGCCGCGCTCTGGCGCAGGGCATCGGCGTCACCATCCTCGACCAACACGCGGGGCTGGCGAAACTGGGCAAGATCGCGGCGCTGACCCGCTATTGATTTACGGTAGTAACGAGCTGCCATGCAGATTCCTCGAAAGTGATTGTCGCGGGAGGCGGCGCGCCGCCTCCCGCACCTTGCCGGCAACTGCCGATCCAGCTGCGCCGAGATCTTTTTAT
>JBBSBO010000561.1:0-2811 GCA_038251215.1 Caldilineales bacterium | reverse complement strand
CTCGGCGCCTGCGCCGCCCCTGCTACGGTCGAACCTGCGCCCGCCGCCGCGCAAGCCACCCCCGTCGCCGCGACCGAAGAAGCTGTCGCTGAAGAATCTGTCGCCGAGCCGGCGCCCGCAGCAGCCGCGCAGACGGACGCGACCGCCGAACCGCAAGCCGTCGCCGAGACGCCCGCGGCGGAAGACACAGCCGTCGCCGAGGTCGAACGCCCGGCCTGGCAGCAGATCGAGCTGACCAACGCGCGCTCAGGCGAGACGTTCACGCTGGCCGGCTTCGGCGACAAGACGGTCTTTGTCGAGCCGTTCGCCACCTGGTGCAGCAACTGCCGCAAGCAGTTGGGCAACGTACAAGCGGCGCGCGCCCAGGCGGGCGATGACGTCGTCTTTGTCATCCTCAGCGTCGAGCCGAATATCGCCGCCGAAGCATTGGCGGACTATGCCGACAAAGCCGGCTTCGAGGCGATCTTCGCCGCCATGCCGCCCGCCATGCTGCAAGAACTCGCCGCGCAGTACGGGCAGACCGTCTCCAACCCGCCCGCCACGCCGCACTTCATCATCCGCCGCGACGGCTCGACCACGGAGCTGGTGACCGGCATCGACGATGTCGACACGCTCCTCGCCCAGATCGAGGCGGCGCGCGGTTAAGTAGGCCACTGATTGAATGGATGCAAGAGATATTCACAGATCGATCTGTGAATATCTCTTGCATCGGTGTTGATCAGTGTCCGCTTTTTCTAATCCAATGCCGTTTCTACTTAAATGAAGCAGAGAGCAGGCCGCCATGAACGAGTTGGCGCAAGCGTTCCTTTTGGGCAACGCCGCCATCCTGACCAACGTGTGTATGCTGCCCCTCTACCCCGGCCTGATCGCTTTCCTGGCGGGCAGCGGTCCCAACGCACGCGGCACGCGCTGGATGGGCGTGCTCGTGCTGGCGGGCATCCTTAGCCTGATGCTGGTGGTGGGCTGGGCGCTGTATGCGCTGCAAGCCTCGTTCGGCGCGGTGCTGTCGTGGCTGCTGCCGCTCATCTACGGCGTCGTGGCGCTGATGGGGCTGCTCATGCTCAGCGGGCGCAACCCCTTCCGCCGCCTGAGCATGACGCAGACCCCCGTCCTGCGCAACCCCTACCTGGCGGCCTACGCCTACGGCCTGCTGCTGGGGCCGATGACCCTGCCCTGCGCCGGGCCGATCGTGCTCAGCGCCTTCCTGCTCGGCGCGGGCGGCCCCCAGGAGTTGGCGAGCAGCCTGCTCTACTTCCTCGCCTTTGGCCTGGGCTTCGGCTGGCCTTTGGCGCTGCTGCCGCTGGTGGCGCAGTCCTTCCAGCGCCAATTCACGCAGTGGACCACGCGCCACTATCGCGGACTGACGGTGGCGTCCGGCGCGCTGCTGCTGGCGATCGGCGTGGGCGGCTTTGTGCTGGAGGTCGCGCCCAACCTCTAGCCTTCAAGTTAGGACACGGATGACACAGATTTGAATGGATATCCACAGATCAATCTATGTCGATCTGTTTAATCCATTCAACCAGTTGTGATAAAGAGCGTTTGGATGCACAATGAAGGAGCCGACTCCCAGCGCGCTCTGTGGGCGCGCCTAACCTACGAGGAGGGTGATAGATGCCGCAACGTTCTCCGCAACGTTTTCCGCCGGATGACAAGCGTGTCGACGACAATCCCCCCGCCGATCCTTCCGCCGATGCCGCTGCCGATTCTCACGCCGCGTTGCTTGCGCTGTCGCAGGAAGATAAACGCACGCTTTTGCACATCGCGCGTCGCACGCTCGAGACGTTTTTGGCGCAAGGCAAGCACCTCGACCTGGAGGTTGCTTCGCCCGCGCTGCGGCAGGTGCGGGCGGTCTTTGTGACGCTGTGGCGGCGCGACAGCGGCGAGCTGCGCGGCTGCCGCGGTGAGTCTGTGGCGCGCCGCCCGCTGGCGGAGGCGGTGGCGCACATGACCATCGCCTCGGCGCTGGACGACCCGCGCTTTTTGCCCATCTCGCTGCCCGAAACGCCGCTGCTGCGCATCGACATCAACGCACTGACGCCGCTGCAGCCGATCCTGCCGAGCGAGGTGGAGGTAGGTCGCCACGGCTTGATGGTGATGCGCCGGCCCCATGCCGGCTTGCTGCTGCCCGACGTAGCCGTGCGCCTGGGCTGGGATCGCGTGCAGTTGCTCGACGCCGTTTGCGAGAAGGCCGGCCTGCCGCGCCGCGCCTGGCGCGAGCCGGAGACGGAGCTATATGGCTTCGAGTCCGAGGAATGGGGCGAGGAAGAGTAGGGGTGTAGAATACAATCATCTAACTTCACCGACCCTCCCTTCCCACTAAGGAGCTTGCCATGCTCACCTCGCGACAACGCGTGCAGAAGACATTGAACCACGAGGAACCCGACTGCGTGCCGCTGGACCTGGGCGGCTCCGTGCTGACCGGCATGCACGTGGACGCGCTTTACCGCCTGCGCCAGGCGCTGGGCCTGGACGCGCCCGGTACGCCGGTGCGCGTGATCGACCCCTACCAGATGCTCGGCGCCATCGACCTGGACCTGGTAGAGCGGCTGGGCGTGGACGTGGTGAACCTGGGCAGCCCGCGCACGATGTTCGGCTTCCGCAATGAGGGCTGGAAGCCGTGGACCACCTTCGCCGGCACGCCCGTGCTCGTGCCCGAGGGCTTCAACACCGAGCCGGAGCCGAACGGCGACCTGCTGCTCTACCCGGAGGGCGATAAGTCCGTGCCGCCCTCCGGCATCATGCCCGCCGGCGGCTTCTACTTCGACGCCATCATCCGCCAGCCGCCGATCGACGACGATAACCTCGACCCGG
>JBBSBO010000560.1:0-2813 GCA_038251215.1 Caldilineales bacterium | reverse complement strand
TTGTCGCGATACTGGTCATGGGTGGTCGCCGGGGCCAGGTCGTAGCCGTATTGTTCCTTGAAGGCTGCCTGAATGTCAGGATTTTCGAACAAATCCTTGCGATACAGGTTGACCTTGATGAAGGCTTCCATCGGCACGCCGAAGATGTCGCCGTCGGCGTTCTTGAAGTCGTTGATGAAGGAGGTGAACTTGGCGAAGTCGAAGTCCGGGGACTTCAGCTCGGGCTTCTCAGCCAGCATCACCGTCAGGTCCGTCATGAAATCCTGCGCGAGGTAGGAGTCGATGATGTCCTGCTCGATGTACACAAAGTCGTAGATGCCGGTGTTGGCCTGCATGTCCTTGATCGGCTTGTTGTACATCTCGTCCCAGGAGGTGATCTCGAACTCGACCTTGATGCCCGTGGCTTCGGTGAACTGCGCCGAAAGAACTTCCGCCGCATATCTGGACGGCGGCGTGCTTTCGGAAATACCGCGAATCGTCACGTCCGCATATGGCTTGCCGGCCTCTGCCCACCAACTCGTCTCCCCTGCGGCAGCGGGCGCGGCAGCTTCTTCTGCAGCAGGCGCCGTCGGTGCAGCAGGCGCCGCCGGCGCAGCGCACGCAGTCAGCAACATGCTGAACACAATGAGCAACCCCAACACTTTGGTCCAACTACCACGCGTACCTATCATAGTGCTGTCCTTTCCTGTGTAAACTACGGGGAACTGAAATTGAACCTTGGTGCCAACTCCGGTCTTCAAGACTGAATACCCGGCTTGGACCCCAAGAGATCAAGCATAGTAAGCCGAGGCGTCTTGCTCAGAATAGTTGGGTTCCTCCATCACCTCCTCCTCCCGCCGATCCCTTGCCGATTCGACGCGCAGATCGTCCCGAGCTCAGATTAGAACACGCGGGAGCATTGTCGGAAACGAAGCAACCAAAACGGAAGCGACATGCACCTTGTTTCCATCTGCATGCACAACCGGTGAGGAAGAAGGGATTCGAGAACTAACGGAATCTGTCGGAAGCTATAACTATCTTTTGCGCTACCCTTATTGTAGACGTTTACAGCGCGCCTGTCAATCATTTGCCCAACATTTCACGAATTTAACGTATAATTACACCTAATTGACTCGCGCCCATCCCATCGGCGCTTTCCTCGTTTCTCGCCGCTAAGGAGACCTCGCGTATGTTGCATATCGCCATGGTGGGCGACCGCTTTGTCACCGTTAAGCTAATGGAAGAACTGCTGCACCGGCATCTTGAGCCGGTCGCCGGTCGCTTCACCACGGCGGGCATGGAGCTGGACTGGCCCGACGACACCCCCATCCGCGACGACGAACTGCAAGAATACGTGGGCGACCCGCAGGCCATTGCGCGCTTCGCCGGCGACGCCGACGTGATCGTCACGCAGGTGGCGCCCATCTCCCGCCGCCTGATCGAAGAGGCCGCCAACCTGAAGATCATCGCCTGTGGACGCGGCGGCCCCGTCAGCGTCAACGTGGCCGCAGCCACAGCGCGCGGCATCCCGGTCCTCTTCGCGCCCGGCAGCAACGCCCGCGCCGTGGCGGAGTTCACCCTGGGCTTGATCCTGGCCGAATGCAAGGGCATTGCCCGCGCCCACTGCTCGATGACCGCAGGCGACTGGACCCCGACGATCTACCATTACGCCGTGAGCGCCCGCGAGCTGTACGGTCAAACCATCGGGCTGATCGGCTGCGGCCACATCGGCCAATTGCTCATCCCCCACCTGCGCGCCTTCGAAATGCGCGTGCTTGTCTATGACCCCTACCTCGCGCCGGAGTGCTGCGCCGCCCTGGGCGCGGAGAAAGTCGACCTGGTCGAGCTGCTGCATCACGCCGACATCATCAGCCTGCACGCCCGCGTCACGCCGGAAACGCGCGGCATGATCGGCGCAGCGCAGTTCGCGGCCATGAAGCCGGGGGCCTACTTTGTCAACACCGCCCGCGGCCCCCTCGTCGACTACGACGCGCTCTATGCTGCGCTGGCGAGCGGGCATCTGGGCGGGGCTGCACTGGACACCTTTGCCGTGGAGCCGCCGCCGGCCGGCTGGCCGCTGCTCAAGCTGCCCAACGTCACGCTCACGCCGCACGTGGCTGGGGCTTCACAGGAGACGGCGCGCCGCAAAGCCGAAACCGTGATCCTCGACGTCGCCAACTTCTACGCCGGTCGCCCGCTTGCGCACTGCGCCAACCCCGAAGTCCTGTCGGGTCGCGGCTGACGCCCCGACTAACGGAGCCTGACCATGCCCCACGACCTGCTAATCGGCATCGACATCGGCACGACTAGCGTCAAAGCCGTGCTCTTCGACCGCCAGGGCGTCATCCTGGGCGAAGCGGCGCACGAACATCCCACTGCCTTTCCGCACCCGAACTGGGCCGAGCAAGACCCGGATGACTGGTGGCGCGGCGTCTGCCTCACCCTGCGCCGCATCTTTGCCGCCAACGCCCATGCAGCGGTGGACGTGGCGGCCATCGGCGTAAGCTGCCAGGCGCCCACCCCGGTTGCGGTCGACCGCAGCGGCCTGCCGCTCTATCCGGCCATGCTGTGGATGGACCGCCGCACCGACCCCCAGTGCGCGTGGCTGCAAGCGCACGTGGGCGCCGAAGCCGTCAAGCAGATCAACGGCGGGCGCATCGACCCCTTCTACACCGCGCCCAAGCTGGCATGGCTCCAGCAGCACCAGCCGGACGTGCTGCGCGGCGCCCACGCCATCCTCCACGCCAACGGCTACATCGTCCACAAGCTGACCGGCGCCTTTAGCATGGACGCCTCGCACGGGCCGCTGACCCTCTTCTTCGACAGCCGCCGCG
>JBBSBO010000559.1:0-2828 GCA_038251215.1 Caldilineales bacterium | reverse complement strand
CCGACCCCGAACGCCTGCGCGCCGTCTGCGCCGAGGTGATGGCGCGCCATGCCTCCACGCGCGAGCGACTGCCCATCCTCGCCCAGTTCTATGCTGCCTTGTTCGATGGCCTGCTGCCCGTGCGCCGCGTCGCCGACCTGGCCTGCGGCTTCAACCCGCTCGCCTTGCCCTGGATGGGCTTACCCGCAGGCGCGTCCTACTATGCCTGCGATGTCTTCGCCGACCAAGTGGCGTTTCTCAATCGCTGCTGGGAGCCGCTGGGCGTGGAGGGTCGCGCCGAGCTGTGCGACCTGGCGCACGCGCCCGCTTGCCCCGCGGCGGACGTGGTGCTGCTGCTCAAGACGCTGCCCACGCTGGAGCAGATCGACAAGCAGGCGAGCCGCCGCCTGCTGAACACGCTCGACGCGCCCGTCGTAATTATCTCCTACCCCGTCCACAGCCTGGGCGGACGGCGCAAGGGCATGCCCGACTACTATGCCGCCCATTTCGAGGCGCTGGCCGCGGACCGCGCCTGGCGCGTCGAGCGCCTGGAATTCCCCACTGAACTCGTCTTCCGCGTCTTTACGTCGCCTCACGCAACGGCTGCACAAAACGCTGCGGCGTGACGGGCACGCCCGTCGCGGCCGCGCGCAGCATGGCCTCCATCACCGCCAAGTCCTGCAGCGCCTCGAGCGGCGTGTTGCGCTGCGCTTCGCCGTGGCGAATGGCCGCGGCGAAGGCGTCCAGCTCCTTTTCCACGCCGTCAAAGCCGTCGCACTCGATGCGCTGCGTGGCGCCGCCGGCAGGGGTCAACTCCACCACGCGGCGCTGCACGGTCAGCGCGCCGCGCGTGCCGATCACGTGCAGCACGGGCGGCCAGGGGGCGCCCGCCACATAGGTCACGCTGTAGGAGCCGAGCGCACCGCCGGCGAAGCGCAGCGCGGCCACGAGCGTATCCGCCGGCGGCAGGCTGGGGTTGCGTTGCACGGCCTGCGCCCGTACCTCGGCGATCTCGCCCAGCACCAGACGCAGCGCGGCCACGTGATGCACGCCGCCGTCCACCAGGAA
Organism: Caldilineales bacterium; assembly: GCA_038251215.1. GTDB lineage: Bacteria > Chloroflexota > Anaerolineae > Caldilineales > Caldilineaceae > JASGTU01. The sequence continues at coordinate 1,781 of JBBSBO010000559.1, read as the reverse complement.
GCCGCCGGCAAAGGAGCCGTCGCGCCGCCATGCGCTCTGGTAATACTTGTTTTGCGGCGTGATCGGCGTCGCCACCGCCCAGTGGCAGCTCACCGGCTCGCCGATTTCGCCGCCTTGCACCAGCGACGCCGCGGCCAGGAAGGCATCTTCATGGCGCCAGTTCTCGCCCACCATCCATAATGGCCCCGCCTGGGGGCGGCGCGCCACCAGCGCCTCGCCCGCGGCCACAGTCGGGGCGATCGGCTTCTCGCTGAGCACATGCTTGCCCGCCTGCAAGCTGCGCAGGATCGCGTCCGGCAGCGCGGCGATGGGCAGCACGATGTCCACCGCATCCACATCCGCCCGCGCCAACAGCGCGTCCTGGTCGGTCACCAGGTCAACCGCGTACGGGATGTGCGCGGCCAACGCCGCGGCGGAGCTTTCGCTGCGGCTATAGATGGCGACGATCTGAAAGCGCGAACCGAGGTTGAGCAGGGACGGCACATGCGCGTCGCGCGCGAACGTGCCTGCGCCCATCAAGGCGATGCGGATGGGCGGCTGGGCGAAGTCTTGCAGCATAGGGGCGGGCGCCTCCTCGCGCCGGGTGCGAACGAGAATAGACGAATGAGAGTATACGAATAAGAACAAAAGGGGCGACAAGGCCGTGCCGAGCCGGAACGCTTGCTCGTCGCACAAACCGCGCGCAGGCGCTTGCCATTGCCTGCATTCAATGCTATGGTTGGCGGAATATCTAAACAGCCTCGCGCCCATTATCCGCCGCTGGTCCAAGATTGAGAACAGTTCGAGAATAGCTTCGCATGTCGCCGGAAATTCCACAAGCCGACCTTAGCCTTTTGCTTGCCGTGTTCTTGCCGCCCGCCAGCCTGGACACGTTCGGCCCGCTCGTCGCCGAGCGCACCATCGACACGCCTTTTGGCTCGGTGGGGCCGATTGGGCTGCGCGCCCGCCGCCAGGGGCCTGCCATCTGGGTACACCCCTACTGCGGCTCGCCCGCGCGCACGGACCCGCGCGCGGCCATCTATGCCGCACTCCAGTTGGGCGTACGCCAGATCCTCACCTGGGACACGTGCGTCAGCCTGACGCCTGCGCTGTGCCGCGGCCAAATCGCGATTGTCTCCGACTACATCGACTGGACGCGCCGCCTGCCGCACACCTTCGCCGGAGCCGCCGTCTCGCTGGAACAGATCGGCCAATACGCCCAGCGCCCCGCCATTTGCCCGCGCCTGGCTGCGGCGTTGCACCAAATCCTGCCGCAGGCGGTGGAGGTCGTTTACCTGGGCGTGGATGGCCCGCGCCGCGAGACCGCGGCCGAGGCGCGCCTCTTTGCCCAGTGGGGTGCAGACGTCGTAGGCCAAAACATGGTTCCCGAAGTGGCGCTGGCGCAAGAAGCCGGGCTGTGCTATGCCGGGCTGGTCACGGTCGCCGAGCTGGGCGCCGATCAAGCGCAGCCGGACCCCGGCGGCGAGGTGCGCGCCGCGCTCGAGGCGGCTTTGGCAGCGCTGCCCGCTTTTCTCGATCATGTCAGCCCGCCGGGGCCTTGCCCTTGCGCCGCCACGCTGGTATAGCGTAAAGGATCGCTCTTCCGGAAAGCTGCCGGCTGCCGGGGAGATGTTATCACTGTAGATGCCGAACATGAATAGATTGACAGGAACCCCCAATGATCAACCTACATGGCTTTGAACTGGTGCGTGAGGAGACCGTCGCCGAGCTTCACACCCGCGCGCGCCTCTTTCGCCATCCCGGCAACGGGGCCGAACTGCTCTCGCTGACCAACATCGATG
>JBBSBO010000558.1:0-2829 GCA_038251215.1 Caldilineales bacterium | reverse complement strand
TCGGCGGCGGCCTGCGCCCAGCGGCTTTGCAGCGCCTTCCACCCGGCGCGCAAGACGAAACCTGCCGCCCCCAACAAGACGGGTACAGCCGCCTGGCTGACGACCGCCGGCAGGTTGTTCCGGCGCACGACCATCTCGCCCTGGAAATCATAACCGCAACTGCCGCAGTAGCGCACGCCCAGCGGGGTCGATGCGCCGCACTGCGCGCAAATCCTTTGGATCTCACTCATGAGTTTCTCCTCGCCAACTCCCTGCGCAACGCAGGGACCGGCGGCAGGCCGCGGTTCGCCGTCCTAGCTCACTGTGCCGGAGCGCTGACGAACTTCGCCCGCCGTGGCGCTCAGTGTATCATCCGCGCAAAGGCGGCGTCAATCGGCGCAGAAAGTTCACCTTTTAGTTGTTCCGCCGCAATCTGAAAATGCGCCCCTTGCAAGATCGCGATTTGGGGCGGCGCGCCTCTGTGGCTATACTATACGCATCATTCGCAATCTACGCGACAGTGATCAGGAGGAAGCGCATGGCGGATAGTGCAGAAGGCGTCGTCGCCCCAGTTGAATCATCCTATGCATCAGCGCAAGAGCCGGCCCCACCCGACTATTTTCGCGGCGCAGCGCGCAACCTCGTGCCGGGCATTGCCATGCTGTTGGCTGCGGCTGCGGCCTTTGGCATGAACTTGACGCACGTCTTCTTCGCCGAGGCGATAGCGTGGGTCTTTATGATCTGGGGCGCGCTGCTGGTGCTGGTCAGCCTGCTCGACACCTACCAGGTGTTCGAGGTGACGGACGACGGCCTGCACCTGCGCAACTACCTGCGCTTTTGGAACGGCGGCAAGGTGTGGGGCTGGGCGGAGATCAGCCGCCTGGAAGTGGTCGTGGGCAACAAGGACCGCCGCCCGCAGGATGCCACGCTGCGCGTCTTCTACACCGCGCCGGGCGAGCTGGCGTTTCAGCGCGAAGACCGCGCCTTCGACGCGCAGTTGGCGCAGGCGATCATCGAGCGCGCCGGCCTAAAACCGACGGCGAAGGATAACCCGCAGGACCTGGCGCAACTGAACGTGGAGCGCGGCGCAGTCTATACCTGGCAGTAAGGGACTCAACTGCAACCGCAAAAATAGAACGCGGATGACACGGATTTAGCGGATTCGCGCGGATCAAAAGAGCAAGGATCCCCTTGTTTTTATCCGCGTTGATCCGCCCAATCAGCGTCATCCGCGTTCTATTTCTTTGTCTACGCGGCGTCATACGTGCGGATCATCTCCTCCGCCTTTTCCACCAGGCTGCGGCTGCCCACAAAGAGGGGCACGCGCTGGTGCAGGCTCGCCGGCTGTAGGTCCAGGATGGGCTGCGTGCCGTCGGAGCCGTAGCCGCCTGCCTGCTCGGCGAGGAACGCGAGCGGCGCGGCCTCGTACAGCAGGCGCAGCTTGCCCGTGGGCTTGACCGAACTCTTGGCGTCCGCCGGGTAATAGAAGACGCCGCCGGTGAGCAGGTTGCGGTGAAAATCCGCCACCAACGAACCGATGTAGCGCAGCGACAGCCCGCCCGGCTGCGCCTCGTCCCCTTGCAGCCAATCCGTGTACTTCTGTACGCCCGTGGACCAATAGCGGGCGTTGCCCTGGTTGGCGCTGTAATACTTGGGCTTGGCCGGAATGCGGATGTTGGGGTGCGTGAGCAGGAACTCGCCGATGGTGGTTTCCAGCGTGAAGCCGTGTACGCCCTGCCCGGCGGAATAGACGAGCATGGTGCTGGAGCCGTAGATCACATAGCCCGCCGCCACCAGGTCGCGGCCCTTTTGCAGGCAGTCCTCCAGCGTGCCGCGCGTGCCCTCCGGCGACTTGCGCCGGTAGATGGCGAAGATGGCGCCGATGCTCACGTTGAAGTCGATGTTGGACGAGCCGTCCAGCGGGTCGAAGACGAGTACGTAACGGCCCGTGGGAAAACGGTCGGGGATGGGGATGATGTCCTCCTCTTCCTCCGAGGCCATTACCGCCAGGCGACCGGTGTGGTCGTTGAGGCGGTAGATCGTGCGCTGGGCAAAGCTGTCGAGCTTCTGCACGACCTCGCCCTGGATGTTCTCTTCGCCGGTGTTGCCCAACACGCCCACCAGCGCCGCGCGTGTGGTGCGGCTGGCGATGATCTTGGCGGCGAGGGCAATGTCATACAGGATGTTCGTCAGCGCGCCGGTGGCTGCCGGGTAGCTCTGCTGCTGCTCCAGGATGAAGCGCTCGATGGTGATGATGGTGCCGGCAAGCGGGTCGATGGCGGACATAGGGCGAATTCTCTCCTTTGAGAAAGTGCAGAAGATGTAGCGCGACGCGGGGGTAGGCTTTTCTTTTATCGAGCCGCTACGAGCCGCCGTACAGGCGGTAGTAGTGGTAGAGGTTGGCGGCGATGGCCCGCACATAGATGCGCGGCTCCGTCAGTTCCATCAACTCGACGAAGACGGTGTCGTCCGGCCCGGAAGCCGCTCGCCAGCCCTGTGAGCGGCCCGGTCCGGCATTGTAGCCCGCCAGGGCCGAGATTAGATTGCCGTCCAGATAGTCGCGCGTCCAGTCCAGATAATACGCCCCAAAGCGCACATTGACAATCGGCCGATACACCAGGTCGTTCGTGTAGTTAGGGTAGCCGAGCTGCCCGGCGATCTCGGCGCCAGTGGCGGGGATGATCTGCGCCAGCCCCTGCGCCGCGGCCGAAGAACGCGCGCCTTCCTCGAAGAGGCTCTCCTGGCGGATCAGGCTGAAGTACAGCAGCGGGTCCAGGTTGTAGGCGATGGCCTGCTCGGTGATCAGATCGCGAAAACGGCGCGGGTAGACGTATTCTTGCAGGAAAATCG
>JBBSBO010000557.1:0-2832 GCA_038251215.1 Caldilineales bacterium | reverse complement strand
AGACTAGGGCCAATGTACGCTCGCCGACCGCCGTGGCAAGCTCCGTCGAATTATAGGAGAGGGTGTAGGGCGACACATCCACCAGCCGCGGCGTCAGGCCTGCGGCTTCCACCACCTTCGCTAGCGAGGGACAGGTATACGCGGGCAGGATCACGTCCGTGCGGCCCAACTCACGCCCGGCCTCACCCGCCTCATTGCGCAGGGTCGTCAGCAGCAGATAGAGCGCCGTGCGCCCGGAGGCGGCAGGGAAACAGGCGCTCACGCCCAAATAGTCGGTCAAGGCCGCGCGAAAGCGGCTGACGTCGCCGGCATCCGCGCCGAAAGCCGCCCGCATCACGGCCCAGTCAATCGGCGTCGCCGTAGGAGGATAGTGTCTCATGCGCCGTTTTCCTCTCTGCTCATTCAAAGCGAGAAACGGAGGGCAGCGCGACGCGCAGCCCCACCGCATAGATCAAGGCCGCCGCTGCGCCCAGCGCGAGCGCGACGGGCAGGCCGATGTAGCCTGCAATCCCGCCAATCATCACGTTGCCCATCGTGTCCGATCCGGCGTGCAGTTGGCTGTAGAGGCTCATGACGCGACCGCGCACGCGGTTATCAATATGCACCTGAACCAGCGTAATCGTCAAACTCTGCAAAATCAGCAGGGTCAGGCCGATCAGCACGAGGCAGATACAGGCGGCCCACAACGAGGTGGTGAAGGCAAACGCGATCACCAGCGCCGGCAACAGCAGACTGACGACCGTCAACGTGCGGCCGCGCTGCGTCACGCCTACCCTCGCCACCGCCACGGTGCCCAACACCGAACCCAGCGCGCCCGCCGAAAGCAGGATACCCAGCCCCACGGCGCCCTTCCCAATCACATCCTCGGCAAAGGCGGGCATCATGCCAAACACGGGGTAAGCCAGCCCGCCCACCACAGCCATCAGGCTGATCACGCCCAGCACGTCCGGGCGACGCCACAGGGCGGCCAACCCTTCCCACACTGCCACGCGAAAGCGGGCGCGCTCCCCGCCCGCCGCCGGCTCCGCGCTAACGTCGAGTACACGGATCAGCAACAGGGCCAAAAGCGGCGCCAGATACGTCGAGGCATTGAAGAGCATGGTCGCGCCTACGCCCAACGCGGCGATCAAAATACCCGCCAGCGCATAGCCGATCAGGCTGGACATGTTGAATACAGTGGCGTTCAAGGCGACCGCGCTGGCAAGCTCATCCTTGTCCACCAACTCGACCAGAAAGGCGCGCCGCGCCGGATGGTCGATGGCTAGGATGGCGCCGAAGACAAAATAGAGTGCGACGATCTGCCACAGCCGGATCGTGCCGCTCACCGCCAGCAGGCCAAAGATCAACGCTTGCAGCAGCAGGCCGCTCTGCGTCACCAGCAGCAGCTTGCGCCGTGGCACGCGGTCGATCAGCACCCCGCCCGCCAGCGAGATCGGCACTACGGGCAACAGCGCCAGGAAGCCGACCATGCCCAACCACAGCGTGGAGCCGGTCAGGTCGTAGATCAGCCACCCCTCCGCCACCACCTGGACGGAGGTCCCGATCACCGAAATCAATTGACCCAGCCAGAAGAGGCGAAAGTTGCGCGAGTGCAACGCCGGGGCAAGCGCGAGCAGCCAAGCCGGCAACCCAGCGGTCGCGTGATCTGCCCCGCGCGGGGCAAGAGGCGCCGGGACTTCAGGCCCTACATCACTGTCTGTGCGCGTCACAATCGCCTAGCGCTTGCGTGTGTTTTGCAGCGTATAGATCCACATCGTCGCCAGCAGGGCCGAAATGAGGATGCCCATCGACGCCAGCGCGGCGGTAAGCAGCCACGCCGGCGTTGAAGCCGGGTCATCGGAGCCGGCGGGCGCCGCGGCGATGAATTCCGGCGTTGCCGCCGGCGCCGTCTTGCGCGAGGAGGGGTTGGTCGTGGGCAACACGACGGCGTGCAGTTCCGGCGCGGTCTGCGCCGTCTTAGGCGGCGAATTCGCCGGCATCTCCTCGGGTGCGCTCTCGGGCGCGGTTTCAGGCGCGCCTTGCGGGACGCCGGGCAGATCCGGCAGAGGCGGGCGCAGCTCGGCGACCAGCGCCTCGGCGATGTCCACCGTTTCCTCGCTGGTCAGGATCGACACGCCGTCCAGGCTGCCTTCCAGCGAGTCAATCAGGTCGGCAATCGCCACGACATCGCCCTCGGTGCGCACCTGCACGCTGATCTCCAAGTCGGGGTTGACACGACGCAGCGCCTGCGCCAGCGGGGCGACGAACTCGCGCACCACGTCCGGCTCGGTCTGCACGCGCTGCACCTGCAGGACGAACATGTCCACATAGGGCGCCATGGCAACGCCGTCGTTGAGAGCAAAAGCCCTGTCCGGGCCAAGCGCCAATTCCTTGCCATACTTGTCCGCCAGGGCGCGCATCCGCTTGACGCTGCCCACAGGGTCGGCCTGCTCATCCGGTCGATTGGCCGGGCCGTGCTCCAGGTTATAGCCGATGATGTCCATCTTGTCGGCTAGGCGCGGCACCAACTCCTCGGCATCCGCCACGTTCTTGAACACCACCAATCGGCGCGCCGTCTTCACCTGGTCGAGCATATCGATCAGGCTGACATGTTCCACCCGCGCCACGTCCTGCGGCTGCGCCAGGTCGTTATACCAGTCGATGATCTGCGGCCCCATGCTCATATCCAGCCACAAGCGGGGCGGCTGCGGCGCAGGCGCGGAGGCCTGTACGGCTGCGGGCGTGCCCGTCTCCGACACGGCCTGCGCCATAGAAACCGGCACGCAGCCGGCGATAAACAACATTGCCACGGTCAAAAACGCTGTGACTTTCGCCATTCGCACCCTATCCATT
>JBBSBO010000556.1:0-2851 GCA_038251215.1 Caldilineales bacterium | reverse complement strand
TGCTCAGGTCCGTTTGCATCGACGAAGACATAGGCGGTGGTGGTCTCGCCCGCGCGCACGGAGACGGAGCCCTGAAGCGCCGCCTCGCACCAGTCGCGATATGTCAGCGGCGCAGAGATCGGCGAGCCGTCGCGGCCGATCAGGGGAAAGGCGGCGGAGATGGTCGGCGCTGCGGGCGCGACTTCAGGCGTGTGATAGTGCGTCGCCCACAAGTTGAGATCGGGGCCGGTTACCTCTTTCGCGGGAGGCTCAAGCGCAAAGGCAAGTGCGCGCGCGTTCGGGGAAAGCTGAGGGACGGGTGCGGCGCCGGGGGGCAGGCCGCCGGGCGCCGAAGCGGTGGCGCAGGCGGCGAGCGAGACCACGACGGCGAAGCTGAAGCGGCGGAGATAGGCCGGGCTTGTGATTGGCGAGGAGGAGACGATGCCCGCTTCGGCCGAGATGGTCTGGGGCGCTGTTGGGGTATCAAGTGGCGCAGGTGTGCATTGCCCGCTCGCGACGGGCGCCGACTTCAGGCCGAGTATGGCGGACAGGTCCTGCATGCTGACAGCCAAAGCGCCAGAGCCGTTACTTAAGTGTTAGCAGCGTTCAGATCGTGCTGGCGGACTTCTTGCGCTTGCGGCCGGGGCGATCTGAATTTTTACAGACTTCGTCGGCTGCATCGTAAAGCGCAATAGCGGCCGGATTGGTCTTGTCGACCACATAGGCTTCAAACGTCTTGCTCGATTTGGAATAGACGAGGTCGGGGAATGGGTCGACGCCGGCATCGTCGACGAACATGTCGATGTGGTTGCCTTCAATGGCGCCGCCGGTATCGCTGGCGATCAGATAGCCGTCGTGGGTGAAGAGCTCGCCATCACTCCAGAATGTTTTTCCGCGCAGCTTCGGCACGAAGTAGATCGTGCCCATCTTCACGCGGTCACGGTCGACCGCGATCGTGCGAAACGCCATCAGTGGAATATTGCGCACGTCGCAGGCCTTGGGGTGGTGGAAGGGCTGGAAGCGTGCACGGCGCGTGGCGGATTTGATGCCGCCGGAGAGGTCGCCGAAATAGCGATCGCACGCCACCTGCTCGGGGCCGCCGCTATCGACGTACATGTAGGCGGTAGGCGCGTCCTTGCCGTTGTCGACCCAGATCGATCCTTGCATCGCCGCGTCACACCAGTCCTTGACGGCGAGGGGCGGGGAGACGGCATTGCCGTTGCGATCGATCAGCGGCTTGGCCGCGACGCTCGTCCACGACGGGCGCACGGTCGGCATGTGATAATAGGTGGCCCACAGATTGGTCTTCTTCTTCGCCGTCAGCGCAGCATCGCCCGGCGCATCCAGCATGAAGTTGAGAGCAGCCTGGGTCGGGTGCATCGGTGCGCGGCCGAGCGTAATGTCCACTTCCGTCGCAGCAAAAGCTGAACGCAGCGGCGGCCCCAGAAAAATCGCCACAGCGGCAATGACCAGGAGAAGAGCACCAAGCAGTTTTTTCATCGAAATCCCGACTGCCGCCCCGCACCCTGCAGAAGCCCTCGAAACTAGGCGAGAACATGGCAGCTTCAACCAAGGGGCGCAATCCGCCGCACCCACCTCGCGCAAACGCGAGAAGTGTTAACGCGCCAACTGCGCTCAGCGCATCGAGGGTGCTGTGGCGGCTGCCGAGGTGCCGATGGAATTTGCGGATCGAGATGCGCCCATGACGGCGCGGGGGCAGTCCAGATGTTCATGGCAGGCGTTGCGATCGCGGTATGATCGAGCGTGCCGCCTCGCAGGATCACGAGGTCTGGCCGTGACGACGATGCGCTCGTCACCGCTATGCCACATTCGGGGGCAGAAGCCGCGCTGCATCATGTTTCCGGAATCGGCCTGCGAGGTGAAAACCTTCAGCTTGCCCGTGAGCTTCAAGTCACTGACGTTGAAGATGAGATCCACGATGGCGGACCCCGCCGCAAAATACTGGCAGTCACGGCGCCAGCACCCGCGCGATGCGATGGGGGCGCCGCTGACGCTGTAGCGCAGGGCCTTGCACAGGCAGCCATCGGTTAGGGTCAACGCGATGGGAAAGGACGTGTCGGTCATGTGCGCTCAAAACCGACATCCGCTCGAAGTCGTCGTCTCCTCACGGAATTCTTACGCGCCCCGCGTCAAGCCACAACTCGCGCTTTTGCTTTCGAGGATTTGCGCGTTGACCAGAATGCTTGAACCACGAAAGCGGCGAAAGCAAACACTCCGACGCTAAACACGAGATCGCCCGGCACGCGCGCCCAAACGAGCGCCTCCATGACAGGGCTGTGGATGACCTCCGGGCTTCGCGCATAGGCGTAGTCGTGTGTAAAACTTGCATAGGCTTGCCAGAGGCCCTGCGGAAACAGAGACAGAAACACCATCATCGCCAACCCGATGTTGAGGCACCAGAAACTGACTTTCAGCAGTCGGTTGTTCCAACGCGAAGGGTCGGTGAGGCCGCGCATGCAGAACAGCGTCAGTCCCAGCCCGAGCATGCCGTAGACGCCGAACAGCGCTGCATGGGCATGGGTCGCCGTCATGTTGAGCCCTTGCATATAATAGAGCGCAAGCGGGGGGTTGATCATAAAACCGAAGAGGCCCGCACCTATCAGATTCCAGATCAGCACGGCGGAGAAGAACTTGAAGGGCCAGTGATAGGCATTTTGCCAGCTGTTGACGCCCTCATGCTTGGCGCGGCTGTAGGCTTCAAATCCAACGACAAGCAGCGGAACAACCTCAAGCGCCGAGAACACGCTGCCAAGCGCAATGACGGAGACCGGCGTGCCGCTGAAATAGAGATGGTGGAAAGTGCCAAGGACGCCGCCGCCAAGAAAGATGATCGTGGCGACGAGAACCGATG
>JBBSBO010000555.1:0-2871 GCA_038251215.1 Caldilineales bacterium | reverse complement strand
GGGCAATGGCGTTGTGGGGGCTGGCCGGGGCGGGTCGGCTGCCCGCCGCCGCAGCCGTTTTCTTTATTGGGGGGGTCCCGCGCCTCTTCGGCCCTGATCACGTCTGGCTAATCGCAGACGGCCTGCCCAAGTTGGATTAGGGCCGCGCCGCCCTGCACCGAATTACTCACTGCAATTACTCGCTGCACTTCACGCCCTGCCGGAAGGAAATTCTCCATGCTCGATGTCGATTCCATTCGCGCCCAATTCCCCGCGCTGCACGAAGCCTATAACGGCAAGCCCGCTATCTTCCTCGACAACCCGGGCGGCACGCAGGTCTCGCGCCGCGTGATCGAGGCCATGACCGACTACCTGACGCGGCGCAACGCCAACACGCACGGCGTCTTCGAGACCAGCCGCCGCACCGACGCCACGATCGACCACGCCCGCCAAGCCGCCGCCGACCTGCTCGGCGCGGATACAGACGAGGTCGTCTTCGGCAACAACATGACCAGCCTTACCTTCGCGCTGAGCCACGCCCTGGCCCACGAGTTCGGCCCCGGCGATGAGATCGTCGTCACCCGCCTGGACCACGACGCCAACGTCAGCCCCTGGGTGATGATGGCGGAGGACGCCGGGGCGATCGTGCAATATGCGGACGTGGACATCGAGACCTGCACGCTGGACATGGAGCATCTGCGCTCGCTGATCACGCCGGTCACCAAGCTGGTGGCGGTGGGCTATGCCAGTAACGCCAGCGGCACGATCAACGATGTCAAGACGATCATCGGCTGGGCCAAAGAGAACAAGGCCTACACCTTCATCGACGCCGTGCAGTACGCGCCGCACGGCCTGATCGACGTCAAGGCGCTGGATTGCGACTTCCTGGCGTGCAGCGCCTATAAGTTCTTCGGCCCGCATGTGGGCATCCTCTACGGCAAGCGGGCGCACATGAACCGGCTGCGCGCCTACCACGTGCGTCCCGCCGGCGACCTCTCGCCCGACAAGTGGGAGCAGGGCACAAAGAACCATGAGGGGCTGGCGGGCGTGGCCGCCGCCATCGACTATTTGGCCGAGTTGGGCGTGCGCTACGGCCATGCGAGCGCCGGCGACACGCGCCGCGAGCAGCTGGCCGCGGCCTGGGTCGAGATCGGCGGCTACGAGCAGATGCTGATCGACCGGCTGATCAGCGGGTTGCAATTTATCAACCGCGTGCGCATCTACGGCCTGACCAACCGCAGCGACTGGCCCAACCGCGTGGGTACGGTCTCGATCCGCAAGGAAGGCACGACGCCGGAGCAGTTAGCCGAGGCCCTCGCCGCCGAGAATATCTTCACGTGGAACGGCAATTTCTACGCGCTCAACCTGAGCGAGCGCCTGGGCGTAGAGCCAAGCGGCGGCCTGCTGCGCATCGGCCTGGTGCACTACAACACCCTGGACGAGATCGACCGCTGCATCCGCGTGATCGAGAGCGTGTGAGCTTTATTCACGCATGATTTGATGTCGCCGCGCGCCCTACGGTACAATACGCGCGCAGGACTCGGTTGATCCTTGTGTCCGTATTTGCCTGCCGCCCTGGGCGTGCGCGCCCGCCAGTTAGCCTGTGAGAAGCCTCTATGAAAGCGCCGGCAGAGTGCGCCAGCATCGAAGAAGTGCGTCAAGCCATCGACGCCATCGACCAGGAGATTGTGGCCGCGCTGGGCCGCCGCTTCGCCTACGTCAAGGCCATCACCCGCTTCAAGAAGACCGAGGCGGAAGTGCGCGCCACCGACCGCTATGAAGCCGTGCTGCACGCGCGCCGTCTGTGGGCGCAAGCAGCCGGCCTTGACCCCGACGTGGTGGAGCAGATGTACCGCCTGCTGATCGCCCACTTCATCGACGAAGAGATGAAGGACCTCGGGTTGGTCGACGCCAAGCGCCCATGACGCACAGCCCTTTGCAAGAGGCGCGCGTCGCGCTGGTACACGACTGGCTCAACCAGGTTGGCGGGGCCGAGAACGTACTGGAGGAGTTGGCGGCGCTCTTCCCCGCCGCGCCGGTCTACACCAGCTTCTACGCGGCAGAGCGCATGCCTGCAGCCTATCACGGCTGGGATATCCGCACGACGTTCATGCAACATCTGCCCGGCATCGCCGCCCATCATCAGCGCTACATGCCGCTCTACCCCCTGGCCTTCGGCGGCGTCGACGTCAGCGGCTATGACCTGGTGTTGAGCAATAAGAGCGGCTTCTGCCACGGCGTGCGTACGCACACGCGCGCCCGGCACGTCTGCTACTGCCTCACGCCCACGCGCTTCATCTGGTTGTATGACCAGTACCGCGCCCGCGAGCAGTTGACGCGCGGCACGGACATGCTCGTGCGCCCGGCGTTGGCGTGGCTGCGCCGCTGGGACTTCGCCGCAGCCCAGCGCGTGGACCACTTCATCGCCATCAGCACGGCCATCCAAGAGCGCATCCGCCGCTTCTATCGCCGCGAGAGCTGCGTGATCCACCCGCCCGTCGACACGGACTTCTACACGCCGGACCCGGGGACCCCCGTGGGCGACTACTATTTGATCGTCAGCCGCCTGATCCCCTACAAGCGCATCGACCTGGCGGTAGACGCCTTCCGCAGCCTACCACAGGAGAAACTAATGATTGTGGGTGACGGGCGCGACCGCACCGCCCTCGCCGCACAGGCCCCGCCAAATGTCACCTTTGTGGGCCGCCAAGAGCGCATCCTGGAACTGTTGCGCGGCTGCCGGGCGTTTATCTTTCCGGGGTTGGAAGACTTCGGCATCGCGCCCGTGGAGGCGATGGCCGTAGGCCGCCCCGTGATCGCCTTCGGCGCAGGCGGCGCGCTGGACACAGTGCTCCCCGGCGTCACCGGCGAGTTGTTCGCCGAGCAGACGCC
>JBBSBO010000554.1:0-2887 GCA_038251215.1 Caldilineales bacterium | reverse complement strand
CTTGGCGGCGCGCACGCACAGGTCGTTCAGCTCCGGCGTGACCGGGCAATTGCTCGACTTGCCGCCGCGCGCCGTGTTGGAGATCCAATGTTCGGAGTTGCGATAGATGGCGCAGATGGTCTCGTCGCCCACCACAAAGGCGCGGATGTCGCGGTCCGGTTTGGGGATATACTCCTGGATGTAGAAAATGCTGTGGTGATAGGTGCCCAGCACTTCCTTGTGCTCCAGGATCGTCTCGGCGGCCTCGCGATCGTTGACCTTGCTCAGCAGCCGCCCCCACGAGCCGACAGCGGGCTTGAGCACGACCGGATAGCCCAGCGACTCGATCGCCTTGAGCGCGCTCTCCGAGGAGTACGCGATCAGCGTGCGCGGCGACGGAATGCCCGCCGCGGTCAGCGCGCTCGTCGTCTGCAACTTGTTGCCGCATACGTCCGCCACGTGCGCCGTGTTGACCGTGGGGATGCCGCGGTCGTTGAGAATGCGCAGGCTATACAGCGCGCGGCTGTGGTTAATGCAGCGCTCGGCGACCACGTCATAGCCGGCGTACTGCTCGGCGAACTGGCGACTCGGCGTAATCTCAAAGATAAGATCGCGGTCGTCCAACAGATCGAGGTCCACGCCGCGTGCGGCAAAGGCCTCGAAGAGCAACTTCTCCTCTACCCGAACTCGGCTGTACAGCAGGCCAACCCGCATATGCCCTATTCCCCCCAGTCCTCTTCTTCTTCCGGCGCAAGCTCCAACTTGAGCGGCTCGATGCTGACCACTTCCAGATCGGCGCCGCACTCGGAACACTGCGTGATCTCGTTCTGCATCACGTCGGTCAACTCAATCTCGGCGAAACACTCGGGGCACTCCGCCACGCCAGACGCGGTCTTCATTGCCATCTTCCTGCCCTCCTAAGCGGTAGTCTGTACAGAATCGGTCGAACTGGAATTAGCTGACGTCTAGCTCATTGAGCACGGCGTCCGTCATCTCTTTAGTGTGCAACACATCGCCCCGCTCAGCGCGAGCGACGATGGCGCGCAGCGCGCCCTGCACGGCTTTTTCCAGAGCCAGGGCCGCCTCGCCTTCGCCCAGATAGCCGAGCAGCAGGGCCGCCGAGCGGATAGCAGCCAGCGGATTCGCCAAGCTCTGCCCGGCAATGTCCGGCGCGCTGCCATGCACCGGCTCCGCCAGCACAAAATTGTCGCCTACATTGGCGCTGGGCGCTAGGCCCAAGCCTCCTGTCAGCGCCGCAGCGACATCGCTGAGGATGTCTCCGTAGAGGTTGGGCGCCTCCACCACGTCATATCGCTGCGGCTCGAGGACCAAGCGATAGGCCATCGTTTCGACCAACTGCTCCTCCACCTCCACGTCGGGATACTCCTGCGCCACGTCTAGGCAGCTCTCGCGAAACAGCCCATCGGTAAGCGAAAGCACATTGGCCTTGTGGACGATCGTCACCAGCGCGTGCGCGCGGACATCCGCCCCGCGCGCCGCCTGGCGCAGCCGCGCCTGCTCAAAGGCGAGCCGGGCGATGCGCTGCGAGGCGCGCCGCGTGATGACCCGCTCCGCCACGGCTCGCTGCCCGTCCGCGTCCATGCGCTCCTGCTTCACATACAGGCATTCCGTGTTCTCGCGCACGATCAGCAAGTCTACGTCAGGCCTCGCGCCGTTCCCGGGCGCAGATTGCGATGGCCTCAGGTTGCCATATAGGTCGAGCAACTTGCGCAGTTGCAGGATCGGGCTGGAATAGCCCGGCGTGTACTTGCTGGGCGAACTGACCGCGCCGAACAGCGCGCCGTCGCATGTGCGCAGGGCGTCAACCGTTGCCTGCGGCAGCGCGTTGCCCTCACGCTCAAAGGTCGCCCAGCCGGCATCCAGATGCACGTAGTCTAAGCCTAGCCCCAGGGCATCCAGCACGCGTACCGCCTCGGGCACGACCTCCTGACCAATGCCGTCGCCGGGGATGAGCGCGATGCGGTAACGTCGCCGCGCACGCTGGTTCTTACCGGAACCTTCGGAATGCACCGAACTCATGCGCCCAACCGTTCCTTGACATACGCGATCAGCCCGCCCGCCTGCACGATCTGCATCACGCTGGGGCTGAGCGGCGGGAAGGAAAACTCGCCGGCGGGACAACGCACGACCAGATTTGTTATGTCGACTTCAACGGGGTCGCCCGCCTGGATAGCACGCGCCGCCTCGGGGCACGCCACAGCCAGCAGCCCGTTGTTGAGCGCGTTGCGGTAGAAGATCCTGCCGAAGCTTTCCGCCACGATTGCGCCGACCCCATTGTACACCAGACACGTCGCGGCCTGCTCGCGGCTGGAGCCGCAGCCCCAATTGCGCCCCGCCACGATCACATCACCCGGCGCCATGCCGCCGACGAACGTCGGGTCCAGGTCCTCCAACGCGTGGCGAGCGATCTCCTCGCGCCCGGAAACCGTATAAGTGTACTTGCCCGGATAGATCACATCCGTATTCACATTATCGCCATACTTCCAAGCGCGCCCGCGAATCATATCCATTGCCTTACTCGCCTTCCAACTCGCGCGGGTCGGCGATGCGCCCCAGGATCGCCGAGGCTGCCACTACCGCGGGGCTAGCCAGGTAGATATCGGCGTCCGGCGTGCCCATGCGCCCGCGGAAGTTGCGGTTGGCGCTGGAGATGGTCGTTTCGCCCGGAGCGGGGATGCCCATGTGGTTGCCCATGCACGGCCCGCAGCCGGGTACGCCAATCACGGCGCCGCTCGCGACCAACGTCTGAATATACCCGAGGCGCATGGCATCCTGCAAGACCTCCGCCGAAGCGGGGATCACGAGGAAGCGCGTGCCGCGCGCCACCTGGCGGCCCTCCACGATCTGTGCAGCCACAGCGAGATCGCCCAGGCGACCGTTCGTGCAG
>JBBSBO010000553.1:0-2892 GCA_038251215.1 Caldilineales bacterium | reverse complement strand
CTTATAGCCTGTAGTTGCCTCGTGCAGCAGAAGCGGCTGATAGGCGCCGTCTGCGTAGGGCGCAAGCTGTCGTTCGGCCAATACGCGCGTGATGTGCGACTCCATGCCCGCCACACGCGCCAGCGCCGCCAGGTCGAG
Organism: Caldilineales bacterium; assembly: GCA_038251215.1. Lineage (GTDB taxonomy): Bacteria > Chloroflexota > Anaerolineae > Caldilineales > Caldilineaceae > JASGTU01. The sequence continues at coordinate 2,754 of JBBSBO010000553.1, read as the reverse complement.
CGAGTTCAATATCTGAGCGGTGACGGGGCGTTTCGCGTCCCAAAAAATCAGCGACGACCAGAAAGCCTGCGCCGGCTCTGACTGAACCAGCGCGTAAAGCGTTTGGCACTCTTCTTCGGATTGGCACGCGAAGAAGTAACAGGTGTCGTCGAACACGACGGGACGGCCCTGAAACAGCGCAACCTGGACAAATTCGAGCTGCTTGTACAGCCCCGCAATGGCGACCTTCCACGGCGAAAACGAATATGGGCCAACGCCGAAGATCGAGAAACGGTGGCGTTTGCGATAGATCGAGCTGCCGCGTTTTGCCAGCAGCGCACTGTGGGCCAGGAGATAGCGCCACGCCCTGGGCGCAGAAGATCGCAGGTCATCGGGGGAGGCGGCCATGCTTGGCTGGGGAACCAACAGCCACTTGCGCGGGGGCCTGTTGCGGGCGAGGTCCGAACTCTTGAGTAGCGGAAAGAGTGCGTCAGGCTCAATATCGACCGGCGCGCCCAGGCCGTTCACATACGCGCCGCGGCGCGGCGTCAACTCAAAAACTTTGCTACAGTCATGCTTGATGCCCGAGCGCCAGCCGGACAGCCCGCGCCCCGCCAGCATGTGCCATTGGTCATAGAGGCGCGTATCGGCCACGAGGACGCCGTGCCGGAGGCCGAAAGTCGCCTGCGGTTCTGTCGCCTCGAGCGAGGCATAGTCATCGCATTCCTGTGTGCGCGCGCCGGGTGCGAACCGAATCAGAAGCAGGCACGCATCGACCGCCGCATCAAAATGCAACTTGGCGTCAATGCGATACAACTTGGCGGACTCGATGGCGGAGTTGTGTGACCAGGCGTGGGCGAGGACCTTGCGGGCGACGGCTGTTTTGCACAACACAGCCAACATCCCCAGCGCCTCGGCAAACCAGGCCAAGCTCCGGCGGAGCATGGCTTCGGAAATATCGAAGTTCGACTTGCCGGTCAGCGCCTCGATGCCGCGCAAATTGTCGTGATTGGCCTTCTGCGGCAGATTGGCGCTGCCCAATGCACCGAGCGCGGCGTTCGTCACCCAGGGAGGATTGCCGAGTACAAGCAGCGGCTTGGGCAAGTCCGCGACAATGCTCGGCCAGTCGATCTCGAAAAAATCCCCCTGCGAAATTTGGATGTTCCTATCGGGGACGGCCCCGGACAATGAATCGGCGGCGGCAATGGCCTCCTCAACATAGTCGCCGTTTATGTCTGCACCGAAAAAATGCCCCGCTGCGGGGAACGCCTCGAGCGCGGCGAGAAGAAAAGCGCCGCGCCCGCAAGTCGGCTCGATCACAGAGGCCGGCGCGAAGCCCGCCCGTTTGATGAGCGCGCACACATCACGGGCCAAGCCGGGAGGCGTTTGGAAATCGCCGAACTCGGTTTTTGTGCTGTGCTCGCGTTTCATGCCTGCTTCAGTCTGGCTATTTCAACCTGGCTATTTCAGCCTGGCTACGCCCGGCGCTGACCCTGCTTGCTCGATCACGCGCTGATAGTGGAGCCGCCATTGCAGCGCGTTGGAGATCGTCAGATACCCGATCTGCGGGGGCGTCGCCAATATTTCGTCAGCAATGTTCGATGCGCCAATCTCGTCTACCGGCAGCAGCCGCTCTTGAATAAACGCCAACAGGTCATCCTTGTTGCCTTCATTGCCCAGGATGCGCCGGATTCCGGTTGTCGTCTGAAAATCGGCGGTGCGCTCCCTGTTGATGAAGATTACGTGCCGGATGTCTAGATGTCCCGTTGAGTTCAGCGCATCGTCGTGCTTGTCGTAGACAAACACCAACAGCGAATAGCCAAGCCCAAAGATTTTCTGCCGAGCAGACCTATAAGGACACGAGGACTGCGGTTGCCGGATACTCGTGGCCTTCATGTCCACGTCAAGTTCCGGAAAGTCGATGCCCTTGGCGGATGAACCTTCCTGAAAGTCAAAGCGTCCGCGGAGATGCCTTCGAAACTTGTGTTCCAGATAAGTACCGACCGCTTTTCCATCGGTCACGCCATATAGGGCAGGTTCGCGATGGGCCGATTCCAGCGTGGCGAAGGTTGCAGCTTCAATCCTGAGGAGATCTACCGTCAGCTTCGGTTTCATGCTTCCTCTGTGTATTCAATAGTTTGCCAGCCTGTAACCGACATCTTTACTGTATCATGCCGCGTGGATGCCTGCAATGGCTTCATCTACAGCAGAATCGCCTTATCGATTGGGAAACAGATGGTCAATCCCCCTCCGCCTCCAGCGCCTGGCGCAGGCGGGCGGCGCCGAGTTCCAGGGCGGGGATGTCGTGGAAGGCGAAGCAGAGGCGCATGGCGTGGCACATACCGCCCTGGCTGGAGAAGTTGACGCCCGGCTGGAAGCCAACCTGGAAGCGCTGCGCCGTCTGCAGGAGGCGCGCCGTGTCGACGGCGTCGGGCAGGGTGAGCCACAGGAAGAAGCCGCCGGTCGCGTCGGCGAAGGTCGCGGCGGGCAGTTCGCGGCGCAGGGCCGCAGCCAACGCCTGGGCGCGGGCGGCGTAGACGGCCTTGAGCTGCGCAATGTACGGCCCCAGCAACTCCAACTCCAGCAGCGAGCGCACCAGGCCGGAGGTGAAGTGGTTGAGGCTGCCGCCGCTGTCGGTCAGCCCGCACAGCGCCACCTTCGCAATGGCCGCGGGCGTGCCCTGCATCCAGCCCAGACGCAGGCCGGGGGCCAGGATCTTGGAGAACGAACCCAGCGACAGGATCGAAGCCTCGTCCGCATAGGCGGCGAGCGGCG
>JBBSBO010000552.1:0-2908 GCA_038251215.1 Caldilineales bacterium | reverse complement strand
GGACGCCTACAGTACGGGCAGCAGCCTGATGCCGCAGAAGAAGAACCCGGATTCGCTGGAGCTGCTGCGCGGCAAGTCGGGCCGCGTGGCGGGCGACCTGACCGGCCTGCTGATGACGTTGAAGGGGCTGCCCAGCACCTATAACAAGGACCTGCAAGAGGACAAGGAGCCGCTCTTCGACGCGGCGGACACGCTGAGCGGCTCCTTGCAGATAGCGGCGGGCGTGCTCTCGACCTTGCAGGTACACGCCGATCGTCTGGCCGCGCGCCTGGTGAGCGAAATGTTGGCGACCGACCTCGCCGAGTACCTGGTGCGCAAGGGCGTGCCCTTCCGCGAGACGCATCACGTGGCGGGCGCGGCTGTGCGCCTGGCGGAGGCGCGCCACGTCGCCCTCGCCGAGCTGACGCCGGCGGAACTGCGCGGCCTGCACCCCGCCTTCGACGAGGATGTGGCGGACCTGTGGCAGTTCGAGCTAAGCGTGGAGCGGCGCGACGCCGCCGGCGGGACCAGTCGCCGCGCCGTGCTGGCGCAGATCGAGCAACTGCGCGCCTTTGCGGTGAATGGCGGTGAATAGCTTTGACCTCTGAAAGGCTTTTGACAAGGCGGGAGAAGTTTGCTAGGATTGCAAGGCGGTGAACATTGCACGATCACCGTCATCATCACATCATGATCACAGATGATCATCTGTGATGCCGTACGGGGTCCTTAGCTAGCGTGGATGCGGTCGACTGTTTTTCTCCGGGCTATCCACATACACAAGCCGACAATGCAGCACCGCGGCCCAATCAGCCCAAACTTGAACGGGGGACGCCGATTTGCGGCCCACCTGGAAGACCTATAAAGAGAGAGTGCCGGCGCAGCGTAGCGTAGGGCGTGGCGTGGCGGCCTATTTTTTGTTTTAGCCGGAAGCATACGCTGCGACGATGGGGCCATTTGCTATAGCCCATTTGCCACAGACTATTTGCCAGAGACTATTTGCCACAGTCCATTGGCCATCGCCAAAGTCGCAGCCGGAATCATTGTTATCGCATTGAGGAGCAGACCTTCATGGCAAAATTGCTAGAAGTGAAGAACCTAAAAACGCAGTTCTTCACCCAGGATGGCGTGGTCCATGCCGTCAATGGGATTTCGTACACGGTGGACAAAGGCGAGACCGTTGCCATTGTGGGCGAATCCGGTTGCGGCAAGAGCGTGGGGGTCATGTCTTTGATCCGGCTGATACCGCAGCCGCCGGGCAAAATCGTCGACGGCGAAGTCTGGTTCGACGGCCAAGACTTGCTCAAATTGAGCGAGGACGAGCTGCGCCGCATCCGCGGCAACCGCATCGCCATGATCTTTCAGGACCCGATGACTTCGCTCAACCCGGTGCTGACGATCGGTCGCCAGATCACCGAGGCGCTGGAGTTGCACTTGGGCATGAATCGCGAGCAGAGCCGCAAGCGCGCCGTGCAACTGCTGGAGATGGTCGGCATCCCCGGGGCGGACTCGCGGCTGGACGACTACCCGCACCAGTTTTCGGGCGGCATGCGCCAGCGTGTGATGATCGCCATGGGCCTTAGCTGCGACCCGCAGCTCTTGATCGCCGACGAGCCGACGACGGCGCTGGATGTCACCATCCAAGCCCAGATCGTAGACCTGGTGGGCGGCCTCAAGGACGAGTTGGGCATGGCGATCATTTGGATCACGCACGACTTGGGCGTGGTCGCCGGCATCGCCCAGCGCGTGATCGTCATGTACTCCGGCTTCATCATCGAACAAGCGCCGGTCGACCAGATCTATAAGAACCCGCGCCACCCCTATACGCTGGGCTTGCTGCGCTCCATCCCGCGCTTGGACTTGGGACGCCAGAAGCGCCTCATCCCCGTGGAGGGGCTGCCGCCCGATCTGTTGGACATGCCGAGCCAGTGCCCCTTTGCGCCGCGCTGCTCGTTTGCCATTGAGAAGTGCTGGCAAGTCAACCCGCCGCTGGAGTCGGTCGGCCCTGGGCATATCGCAGCCTGCTGGGTCGATATTTCGGATGTAGATGTAGTCGTCCTGGCGGATGATGTCGCCGCGGGAGATGTTAAGGTGGATCATATCAACGTGGAAGATGCCGGCAGGGAGGCAGCTTGATGAGCGAGATAAACGGTGCAGCTAATACAGCCGTTGCGCCCGGCGGTCAAGCCCGCCGCAAGAAGGAGACTCCTCTCCTCAAGGTCGCCGGCCTGAAGATGTACTTCCCGATCAACAAGGGCATCCTCTTCCAGCGCCAGGTGGGCGCCATCAAGGCGGTGGACGGCATCGGCTTCACCATATACAAGGGCGAAACCCTGGGCCTGGTGGGCGAGTCCGGCTGCGGCAAGTCCACCACGGGCCGCGTCATCCTTCAGCTCTACCGCCCCACCGCGGGCGAGGTCGTCTTTGAGGGCAAGGACCTGACGATCACCAAGGGCGAAGAGCTGCGCAAGATGCGACGGCGCATGCAGATGATCTTCCAAGACCCGTATGCGTCGCTCAACCCGCGCATGACGGTGGGCAGCATCATCGGCGAGCCGCTGGAGGTGCATGGCATCGGCGCCAACAAGCGCGAGCGCCAGGAGCGCGTGCAGGAGCTGCTCAAGACGGTGGGGCTGAACCCCTACTTCGTCAACCGCTATCCGCACGAGTTTTCCGGCGGGCAGCGCCAGCGCATCGGCGTGGCGCGCGCCTTGGCCGTCAACCCGGCCTTCATCGTGTGCGACGAGCCGATCTCGGCGTTGGACGTGTCGATCCAGGCGCAGATCATCAACCTGCTGGAAGACTTGCAGGAAGAGCTGGAGCTGACCTACCTCTTCATCGCGCATGATTTGTCGGTGGTGCGCCACATCTCCGACCGCATTGCGGTGATGGACCTGGGCAAGATCGTGGAGTTGGCCGACCGCGACGACCT
>JBBSBO010000551.1:0-2908 GCA_038251215.1 Caldilineales bacterium | reverse complement strand
GGGCGAGCAGACCATCGCCGGCACATTGTCGCCGCGCTGCCGCAACCTGGCGGACAACCAGATTCAGGTGACCCTGCCCGCTCTCGCCGTGGGCTTCTACAACCTGACGGTCGAGGCCATCTACGACGGCGCCGGCCGCGATGCCATTGCCGCCAATGACCGTGCTATAATTGTGCTGCGCGTGGGCGAAGACAGTGATTTCAGCCGCGCCTTCTTGCCCCTGCTCAGCAAATAGCGCCAAGCCGCACACACCGCCGGCGTGCAACTGGAGTAGACAAGCGACTACGCCGACCAGACGACGCAGGCATCCACAAGAGATGTCCTACAATTTCGCGTCCAGTTCCTCTGCCTTTTTCTCTGCGTCCTCTGCGCTCTCTGGGGTAGATTCTTTTCTTGGCGTCCTTTGCGTCTTCGCGGTTTGCCGTTACGTCATTTGCCCCCCCTCGCCTGAGCTGACGTCCATTTTCTTTCGCGCCCACTTTTTGTTAAGATTGGGCAGACTACCTGGTCGCCGTCGGGCGAGGCAGCCTATTCGGTTGGGTCGCCGCACGCCTCTCTTACCGGCGCGGCTTGTGCCGCGTTCGATATTGTCGCAGCCACGACCTTCCATTCAGTTCGCCAATTGGGGCAAACAATCTGTGTGGGCTAGAGGTTCACCCGCTCTATGAATAACCAGAACAGCCTGGTCACCTGGCTGGCCATTGCCGTGATCGCCCTAGGCATCGTCGCCATCGTCGCCATGACGATGCAGTCGTCGCCGGAGCCGGTCGCCCTGCCCACTAAGATCCCGGGCACGCCCACGCCGTCGCCCACCATTCCCACCGCCACGCCTACGGTCATTCCCACCGTGGCGCTGCCCACCGCCACCTTCACGCCCATCCCCCTCAAACTGGCGCAGATTGACCCGCCGCCAGGCGGCGCGGTCTATCTGCTCCAGCCTGCCTACGCCGGCGCAGTCGGCTGGGCGCGCAGCGGCGATGCTCAGCCCAACCACTTCGGCGACTTCAACATCTACTCCGGCATCTACGACGGCCTGCAACATGTCGGCGCCATGCAGTTTGACCTCTCGAGCATCGCGCCGGGCACGCCCATCCTCCACGCCGATCTGACCCTGATGGGTCTCTCCGATGAATTCTTGGCCGCCGACGGCTCCTGGCGCGTGGAGCTGCTGGAGCCGTGGATGGATACGCAGTGGAGCCAGCGCGACTTTCATTGGCTCTCGCGCCCGGATAGCGCCGCCGCCACCCTGCTCTTCCCGATCACGCCCGCCGACCTGCGCCGCGCTCAGCCCAACACCTTCTTCTTTGCCCCGGAAAACTTGGCCCTGCTCGAAGCGCGGCTTTACACGGGCGTAGTCTCGTTTCGCATCCTCGGCCCGGATGCAGGCGACAATAACCTCTTTGCCTGGGACGCCGGCTTCGGGGCCGGTTCGCTGGCGCGGCCGCCGTTGCTGCGCGTGGTTGCCGGCCCCGCGCCCGCCGTACCACCGCCTTCGCCCACGCCCAAGTTCGTGATTGTGCCGCCCGCGGCGGGCGAGAATCTAATCGCTCTCGCCGCCGAACGCCTGACCGCCACCGCCCAGGCTACGCCCTATGTCGGCGTCGATACGCCCACGCCTAGCGCCACGCCCACGCCGCTGCCGCCCAATTGGGTCACGCCGGTCATCATCACCAGCACACCCACGCCCGAAAACGCAGTCACCGCCGTGTGGCAGGCGCAGGTCGCCACGGCGCAGGCCATTGTCCTGGGCACGCCTACGCCGCTGCCCGTCAACCTGTGGACGGCGACGCCCACCGACGAACCGCCGCCGCCCACGCCCACGCCCGACCTCATCCTCTACAGCGACCTGACCGCCACGCCCACGCCTTCGGTCACGCCGACCGGCATCCCGCCCGTCCTGCGCGGCAAGATTCTTTTCTTGTCGGATCGCTTGGGCAGCAAAGACGGCAGCCTCATGGTCATGGACCCTGACGGCGGCAACGTGTCGGTGTGGGCCGCCGGCGCGCAGGATTGGGTCTACCAGCAAGCCAAAGCCAACCAAGATCGCTCGCCCGATGGGCAATTGCAAGTCGTCGTCTCCGAATTCCGCATCGACAGCTTCCCGGATCACAAGCTGGACCACTACGAGCTGTTCGTCGTGCCCACCACCCCCGGAGGCCGCCCGCAACAACTGACCCAGTTGACCGAACTCAACGCCATGAGCTATGATGCGGTGTGGTCGCCTACGGACTATCGCATCGCCTTTGTCTCCGCCGGCAGCGGCGGCGATGAGATTTACACAATCCGCCCGGATGCGAGCGATCTGCAACGGTTGACCTTCAATGACTGGGAATGGGACAAGCACCCCAGCTGGTCGCCCGACGGCGCACAGATCGTCTTCTGGTCCAACCGCGACACGGCACGCCGCCAAATCTGGATCATGAACGCCGACGGCAGCGGCCAACGCAACCTCAGCAACAACGAATTCAACGATTGGGACCCCGTGTGGGTCAAGTAAGCGCGCCGGCGGCATGTTGACAGCATGTTGACAGCCAAATGTCCGAGCGCACGCTGTTCTAGCGGAGGAAGCCCCCCGTGGAATTGTTGCAGTACTGGAAGATCATCCGTAAGCGCCTCATCCTGATCATCCTCATCGTCTTGCTGTTCGAGTTAGCCGCCGTCTTTTATGTTCAGCAGCAAGAACCCGTCTACAGCACGACGACGACGCTTTTTATCTCGCCTTCCACGCTCGGCTCGACCCTGCCCTATCAAATGGTCTACGCCGTGGCGCCGCTGGCCAACACCTACTCCGAATACATGCGTACGCGCTCCTTCGCCGGGCTGGTGCGCGCGCAGATGAACGTGGACATCTCCGAACCGGACATCCTGAGCGCACTCAGCATGGAATACATCCGCGATACGCAGATCT
>JBBSBO010000550.1:0-2915 GCA_038251215.1 Caldilineales bacterium | reverse complement strand
GCTATAGCTTCACGCCGGCGCGGCGCACGGTCAGCGTGGTCAAGGATGTCGCCGATGCCGACTTTGTGGCGCGGGCGGAAAGCGGCCCTTCGCTGCCCTTCCTGGCGCTGCCGCTGGGCGGACAAGCCTCGCCCGCCGTGATGTGGCAAACGCTGCGCGATACGGACGACGGCGGGCTGGTGGACGCCTGGTTCGACCACGACGCGCCCGACTATGCCAAGAACGACGCCGTGCTGCTGTGGGATGGGCGACAACGCCGCGAGGTGCTGTATAACGACGTGTTGGGCTGCTATGAGCGCCGCTGCTACGACGGTCACGACGGCATCGACTTCCCCTATCGCGACCCCAACCCGGCCACGCCCAACGTGTTCGAGCCGGTGGCGATCCACCCGGCGGCGGCGGGCAAGGTGGCGGCTACGGTCAGCAACTGCGCGGCGGGCGACCGCTGGTGCAACGGCGGCTACGGCAACGAGGTGATCGTAGACCACGGCAACGGCTACTTCACGCGCTACGCCCACTTGGCCTATCTCGGCGCACAGCCGGGCGCGCAGCCGCCGCGCATCGGCGCGCAGGTCGAAGTTGCAGACACGCTGGGCGTGATGGGCAGCACAGGCAACAGCTTTGGCACGCACCTGCACTTCGCCGTACATCGCGACGACGGCAATGGTCGCTGGGACGGCGACATGCGTGATCAGCCGGTGGACCCGTTCGGCTGGTCCGGCGCGCAGCCCGACCCCTGGGCGCAGACGACGGACGGCGTGGCCAGCCCGTGGCTGTGGCTGCATCACCCCAACGTGGAGGCGTTCCTCTTCGGCAGCCAGGGCGCCACGCTGCGCGACCTGACCGGCGCCATCCGCGTGGACATTCCAGCCAACGCGCTGGACGGCACGCTGCGCCTGGAACTGGCCCCCGGCGCGCCGGCAGGCCCGGCGGACGGCGCGCAGCGCAGCCTGGGCCGCGCCTTTGCGCTGCGCGTACTCGACTGGTACACGTCCGACAGCGTCGTCGATGCCGTTTCCGCGGACGCGCCCGCGCCCGCCTTCAACCTCGACGAGGCGGCGTTGGCTTGGCCCGCCACGCTGAGTATAGATTACGGCGACATGGACACGCGCCATCTGGACATGACGCAGGCCATGTTGCGGCGCTGGGATGGCGCGACACAGAGGTGGCTGCCGCTGCCCACTGTGATCGACCCCGCTACGCAACGTGCGCTGGCGGCATTCAACCAGCTGGGGAGCTTCGACTTGCAAGCCCCGCTGCTCTGCCCGGCGGATGAGCTGGAGCCGGACGACGGCTATTTCGCCGCGGCTTATGTGGCGCGCGGCGACACGCCCCAGCGCCGCCTGCTCGATCTGGCGGATGATGAGGACTGGTTGCGCTTTGACGCGGCGGCGGGCGAGTCCGTGGCCGTGCGCGTGGGCAATGTCGCCGAGGGCGTGCGCCTCTCGGTTGCGATCTATGGGCTGGACGGCTTGACGCGCCTAGCCGCCAAGAGCGGCGGGGTGGGCGAAGCCGTCGACCTGCTGTGGACGCCGCTGGACGAGGGGATGTACTTTGTGCGCGTGGCGCCGGCGGCGGGCAGCGTCACCGGCTGTGAGGCGAACTATACGCTGGCGCTCGAATAGGCGCAGCTCAAGCCGCTAGGGCAGGCTACTGCGGCATGCGCCAGCCGCCGCCTACATAGAGCAATTGGCCGGTCAGCCAGTGCGCCTGCTCGGAGGCAAGGAAGACGATCGCGTCGGCGATGTCCTGTGGCTGTCCCACGCGGCCCAGCGGCGTGCCAGCGGCGATGGACGCTTCGTCCTCCGGCGCGATGTAGCCGGTCTGCACCGGCCCCGGCGCCACTACGTTGACGGTGATGCCATATTGGCCGAGTTCCGCCGCGGCGGAGCGGCTGTAGGATTCGATGGCGTGCTTGCTAGCCGCGTAGCTGACGTTGGCGGGGTGCGCGTGCGCGGCGTCGGTGCTGAGGTTGATGATGCACCCGCCCGGCCTGCCGGAGTCTTGGCGCGCCCGGTCGCGCGCCAGGCGGCGCGTGACGTATTCCGCCATCATCAGCGCCACGCCGCGGGCGTTGATCGCGAAGTGCGCGTCGATCACCGCCGGCGCGACCAGGCGCACGGGAAAGCCTTCCTCGCGGACGGACCCCGGGTCGAAGGTCTCCAACACGCAATATGTATGGTTGTTGACCAGAATATCGACCGGTCCCAGCGTGGCCTCACAGCGGTCGAAGAGCAAGGGGATGTTGGCCGCGTCGGACAAGTCCGCCTCGTAGGCCGCGGCCAAGCCGCCTGCCGCTTCGATCTGCGCAAGGATAGGCTCCGCCGGTTGCTGTTGCTGCGCCTCATACAGGCGCGGGCCGCCTGGCGCGGAGCGTCGCGCCTCGTTCAACTCCTCGGCGGAGGTTGTGCAGGGTTCCCGGTAGTAGGTGATGAAGACCTTGGCCCCCTGGGCGGCGAAGGCGCGCGCTGTGGCCGCGCCGATGCCATGATTGGCTCCGGTGATGAGAATGATCTTGCCGGTAAGTTGCGGGTCAATCATGGCATGGCTCCTATCTTCGGGCTTGCTAGGCGCGGCCGAGTTAGCGCGGCACGCTGTTGATGCGCAGGATGCTCTCCGCCTGGATGTCCACTTCCGATTCAAGCTGCAAGGCGCCATCCTCGAAGGTGAATTCCAACTCGCGTCCGTCCAGGTTGACGTTACGTATGTCGTGTCCATCGAGGAAGGGCAGGCGCAGCGTGTGCAGGGTGACTGAGCCGTAGAGCACGCTCAGGTCGATGCGCCCCGGGCCGATGTTGATCTGCCCCCAGCCGGCGTCGAGCGACCAGAAGCAGCGGAAGCGCCCCTCTTCCATGCGCACCGGGTTGAAGCCGAGCGTATGCTGCACCATGTCGAACTCGAAGCCGGAGAAGGCG
>JBBSBO010000549.1:0-2925 GCA_038251215.1 Caldilineales bacterium | reverse complement strand
GGAGGGCGGCAGGACGCGCGTCGCCTGCGGCGCGTGGTCATGCTCGGCGGCGATGGCGTCCAGTTGGGCGCGCAGCTTGGCGCTGTCGAGCATAAAGCGCACGGGCACGTCGCGGCGCTGTTGCTCGATGCCCAGGGCGTGGCGCACGGCGATGTCGAGGAAGGCGCCGCCTTCCAAGTACTTGGTCGCCTCCGCCACCATCTGCTGCACGTCCACCTCGAAGTCGATGTCCTCCGGGCGCAGGGCCAGGCGCGTCTCGCCGTAGTGCAGCGAGATCGGCTCGGCGTAGATGCGCTCCAGGTGTTGGCGGATCTCGTCGGTGTCTTTGAGGTCGCTCAGGTCCAGCCCGCCCAAATGCACGCCAGGCGGCACCGGCGCGGCAGCCACCTTATAGCGCGTATAGATCGGGAAGATCGCCAGACAGGCGACCAGGACTAGAACAAAGTTGATGAAGCGGCGCATAACTTAACCCAAGCTAATCCCTTACTCATGGATACGGCGATGCAGATTTTGAGATCGGTTCCCATATTGGTTGCATTCTATCGTCAATGCTATGGACTAAACCCTGTAGATCTTCTACTGTGATGCTATGGTCCGTGATTGGCGTAACTAACTGTACATACAACATATCATATTGTAGGCGGACAGCGCAGACGATGGCTTCAGAGTCTCCGGAACCCCAGGTTTCACATCGGATCGCCTTGTGATCTGCATGTGGCGCCGGAATATCATCGATATTAAGAAGGTTGTTCGCTTTACCACTATAACTACGATTGACCGAACTATCTGCCAGCAACTCAATTACACTTGCTGCGCCGGCGCTATTTCCATACTGCACTATGGTTAGCTTAACGCCACCATAGAGTGCATCAATAGCAGCTAGAGCATTGGTCCATTCCCAATAGTCGAGTGAGTCAATCACGCTCACTTTACGCCATTCCCAATTATATCCGAGCCTAGTTAAGCCCTCTCGGTCCAACAACAGTTCCCGTAAAGGGACAGGAAGAGGTGCAGGTGTATCAGGTATTGGCAGGGGCTGATAGCACGCGCTAACCAGTGCGACAATAATACAAAACACTATCAAGTGACGCGGCTTAACCGTCCTCAAACAAGACATAGACAAATCCGATGGTATTAGAAAACTCGAGTTGCTACCTCCCTTCATAAGGTAGCAACTTGGGTTAAGTTAGGTCATCGGTAGGCATCTCGACTAAGCAAGCAGTTCTTTCTTTGCTTGCTCCCACGGAACGCGCTCCTCGCCGGATTCGCGCAGCCGGTCTATCTCTTCGGAGTCTTCAATATCTTCCAGGAGTGTCACAAGTTCGTCCCAAAGCGCATAGTCAAGAATGGCCGCGGTGCGACGGCCTTCTGCGTCGACGACAAACTGCACGCTTCGTATCAGTTCGGTTACGCTCATTTATTCCCCCTGCCCAGCCGCTATTCCCACTCAATCGTGGCGGGCGGCTTGCTGCTGATATCGTAAACCACGCGGTTGACGCCGTCCACCTCGTTGACGATGCGGCTGCTGATCTTCGCCAGCAGCGCGTAGGGCAGGTGCGCCCAGTCCGCTGTCATAAAGTCGTCGGTGGTGACGGCGCGCAAGGCGACCACGTTGGCGTAGGTGCGCCCGTCACCCATCACGCCCACGCTACGCACGGGCAGCAGCACGGCGAAGACCTGGCTGGTGGCGCGGTAGAGGCCTGCCCCGCGCAGCTCCTCCAGGAAGATGGCGTCGGCCTCGCGCAGCGTCTCCAGCCGCTCCCAGGTCACGTCGCCCAGGATGCGGATGCCTAGCCCCGGCCCCGGGAAAGGATGGCGCCATACGATGGCTTCGGGCAGGCCCAGCGCCTCGCCCACGGTGCGCACCTCGTCCTTGAAGAGCATGCGCAGCGGCTCGATCAGGCGGAAGGTCATGTCGGCGGGCAGCCCGCCCACGTTGTGATGCGTCTTGATCGTGCGGGCGTGGCGCGTATCGTCGTTGCCGGCGGACTCGATCACGTCCGGGTAGAGCGTGCCCTGCGCCAGGAAAGCGGGCGAGTCCGTGCCCCACTCGGCGGCGAGGCGCGCGGCCTCGCTCTCGAAGACGCGGATAAAGCGCGCGCCGATGCGTTTGCGCTTGTCTTCGGGGTCGCTGACGCCGGCGAGGTCGCTGAGGAAGTCTTCGCTGGCGTCCACCGCCTCCAGGCGCATGCCCTGGTGTTGGCGGAAGGTGTCGATCACCTGCTGCGCCTCGCCCTTGCGCAGCAGGCCGTGATCGACAAAGACGCAGGTCAGGCGCTCGCCCACGGCGCGATGCACCAGCGCCGCGGCGACGGCGCTGTCCACGCCGCCGCTCAGCCCGCAAATCACGTGGCCCTGTTCACCCACCTGGGCGCGGATGCGCGCCACTGACTCGTCGATAAAGCTGCCGGGTGTCCAATCGCCGTCACAGCCGCAAATGCCCTTGACGAAATTCTCCAGGATGGCGCCGCCTTGCGGCGTATGGACCACCTCGGGATGAAACTGGAGGCCGTAGATGGGGCGGGACGCGTGCGCGATGGCCGCGAGGGGCGAATGCGCGCTCTGGGCGATGGCGACGAAGCCGTCAGGCAGCCGCTCGACGCGGTCGCCGTGGCTCATCCACACTTGCAGCGTGGCGGGCAGCCCCGCCAGCAGCGCGCCGGCTGTGTCATCCGTGCCGTTTGTGCCAGGAGCCGGCTCCGTCACGTTGCCGGTGGCGGCGCCATACTCGCGGGCGCGCGCCGGGGCCACCTGACCGCCCAGCGCATGCACAAGCAGCTGCAAGCCGTAGCAGATGCCCAATACGGGCGCGCCGCTCGCCAGCACGGAGGCGGGCAGCGTGGGCGCGTCGCTGTCGTAGACGCTGGTGGGGCCGCCGGACAGCACAATGCCCTGCGGCTGCAAGCCGGGCAGCAGCTCATCGGC
>JBBSBO010000548.1:0-2928 GCA_038251215.1 Caldilineales bacterium | reverse complement strand
CCCACCGGCTACGGCGACAGCCCCTACCAACGCTTCAGCTCCTTCGCCGGCAACCCCTATCTGATCAGCCGGGAAGAACTGGTGCGCGACGGCCTGCTCGACCAGTCCGTGCTCGACCAAGCGCCCGACTTCCCCGCCAGCCGCGTCGACTTCGGCGCCATTTACCAGTGGAAGCTGCCCGTGCTGCGCCAGGCCGCCGACCGCTTCGCCGAGCAGGCCGTACCAGCCCAGTTGGAAGAGTTCGAGCAGTTTCGCCGCGAAAACGCCGAATGGCTGGACGACTTCGCGCTCTTCATGGCCCTGAAGGACGCGCACGGCGGCGCCTCGTGGATCGAGTGGGAGATGCCTCTGCGCAGCCGGCAGGCCGGCGCACTGGCGGAAGCCGCGGCCCTCCACGCCGCGACCATCCACGCGCATAAGTTCAACCAGTGGATCTTCTATCGCCAATGGTTGCGGCTGAAAGCCTATGCCAACGCGCGCCACATCCAAATCGTGGGCGACATCCCCATCTTTGTGGCGCTGGACAGCGCCGACACGTGGACCAACCCCGGCGAGTTCTTCCTGGACGAGGAATATCAGCCCACTGTGGTGGCGGGCGTGCCGCCCGACTACTTCGCAGCCACCGGCCAACTGTGGGGCAACCCGCTCTACCGCTGGCAGGCCATGGCCGGCAACGGCTATGCCTGGTGGCTGCGCCGCATCCGCGCCGCGCTGCGCTTGGTCGACCTAGTGCGCGTGGATCACTTCCGCGGCTTCGCCGGCTATTGGGAAGTGCCCGCCGGCGAAAAGACCGCCGAAAACGGCCAATGGATGCCCGGCCCCGGAGCCGCCTTCTTCGAGGTGGTGCAGCGCGAGCTGGGCAACCTGCCCATCATCGCCGAGGACCTGGGCGAGATCACGCCGGACGTGGTCGAGCTGCGCGACCGCTTCAACCTGCCGGGCATGAAGGTGTTGCAGTTCGCCTTCAGCACCGACGCCGCCGACAAGTTCTTGCCGCACAACTTTACCTCCAACTTCGTCGTTTACTCCGGCACGCACGACAACGACACCAGCCGCGGCTGGTATGAGCATAGCTCCACGCCCGAGGAGCGCGACTTCTTCCGCCGCTACCTGCGCACCGACGGCCAAGACCCGGCCTGGAGCCTGATCGACGCGGCCTTCCGCAGCGTAGCCGTCATCGCCATCGTGCCGCTGCAAGACGTGCTCGGCCTCAAGTCCAAGGCGCGCATGAACCTGCCCGGCACGTCCGACGGCAACTGGACGTGGCGCTTCCGCCCCGTGCAGCTGACGGGCCACGTAGAGTGGCGCCTGCAAGAGGCCACGACGATCTATGGCCGCGACCCGCAGACCTACGCGAACAAGGATGCCGAAGCGGGCGGCCAATCCGGCAAACAGGTCAAAGGGTTGGGCGGCCAGGTCGCGCCGGCATGAGCGGCCCGGTTGCGCCGGCATCGCCCGCATCGATTGCGCCGTCCACTGCCGGGCGCGCGCGGTTGGGGCAATGGACTTTGCCGCTGATCTTGCTCGGCTCGCTGGCTGCGCGGCTGTGGTACTCCAGCATCAACCCGTTCAGCTATGACGAAACGCACAACCTGATGATCGGGGCGCTGGCCCGCGCCGGCTATGCGCCCTATCGCGAGATCTACTCGGTGATCGCGCCCTTCGCCCTGCTCACCATGCAGGCCGCGGCGACGCTGTTCGGCTCCGCCCACACGGTGCGCAGCCTGGGCATCCTCTATGGGCTGGCAGGCGTGGCTGCGCTCTACTACCTGACCTGGCAGCACAGCGCGCGCCCCAAGACTGTGGCTGCGGCCGCCGGCGCGGTCTTCTTCTCGTTCAACCCGCACTTCTTCTTTGTCTCGACCTCGCTCAACCTGGAGGCGGGCGCGCTGGCCTTTGGCCTGCTTGCCGTCGCCGCCGTCGAGGCGTATCGCACGCGCCCCGCGACAGCGCAGCGCGCCTGGCTGTGGCTGTTGGCGGCGGGCGTCGCCTTTGGCCTCAGCACGACCTATAAAGTCTTCGTGCCCTTTGTGCCCGCGGTGATCGCCGTGCAGTTGCTCCTGATCCTCAGCGTGGACCGCGGCCATTCGCTGCGCAGCCTGCGCACGTATGGCGAGCTGCTCAAGCTGGGGCTGATCTGCGTGGCGGGCGTGGCGCTCGTCCTCGCCCTCTTCCTGCTGATCTTCGACCGCGCCGCGCTGCTGGAGCAGGTGATCGCCTCGCGCTTCGTGCTGCGCGACGCCATCGAGGGCGACGACGCTGGCGTCAACATCGCCGAGGCGCTCTCCGCCGGCGACCTGCTGCAATACGCGCCGCTGCTGGCGGGCGCGGCCCTGGGCCTGTGGGCGGTGTGGCGTCGGCGGCTACGCCACGCCTGGATCTGGCCGGTCTGGGGCCTGTTTGCCCTCGCTTTCCTCCTCAGCCATGACCCCGTGCGCCCGCGCCACACGGTGATGATCCTGCCGCCGCTGGCCGCGCTCAGCGGCCTGGGCATCGCCTACCTGACGGCGGTGCTGGCACGCGAGCGGCATACCCTGGCGCGCTGGCTGAACCCCGTGCTTGTGGGCGGCTTGCTGGGCTGGGCAGTGTTCGCCCCGCTGCCCCTCATCGAGATCGAGTCGTTCGTCGACAAGCACCCCGTGCGCCAGGCTGCCATCGACCTGGTGCAGCAGACCACCGCGCCGGGCGACTGCCTCATCTCCAAAGAAAACCGCCTGCACTTCCTGGCGGGACGGCTGTCCACGCCGTACCTGTCGCTGATTTCCACGGCGCGCCTCTTCAGCGGACTACTGCCCGCCTCTGCTATCGCCCAGGAAGTCGTGCTGCACGACTGCCCCGTGCTCGTCTATGCCGACACCTTCAACCGCCTGATCCCCGACCTGCGCCGGGAGTTGGACGGCCTCTACTCGCTCAAGCTGACGCTCGTGG
>JBBSBO010000547.1:0-2929 GCA_038251215.1 Caldilineales bacterium | reverse complement strand
TTGTGCGTCAGTTCGGCCAGCACACGGTTGTTGGCTTCCAGCATATCGATTGACTTGCCGGTGTCGATCCACCAGCCGCGATGAATGTAGGGGTGCACGGCGCAGCCGTTCTCCACCAGCCACTGGATGGCGTCGGTGATCTCCAACTCGCCGCGCCAGCTGGGCTGGATGCCGTTGACGGCCTGGAAGATGTTGGCGTCGAACATGTAAATGCCCACCAGCGCCAGGTTGCTGGGCGGGTTGCGCGGCTTCTCCACCAGGCGCACGATGCGGCGATCGTTGTCCAGCTCCGCCACGCCATATTGCTGCGGCTGGTCCACCTCGGTGAGGACGACCTGGCTGTTCCAGACCGAGTCGGCGAACTCCTGGATCAGCGTGCTGATGCCGCCTTCGATCACGTTGTCGCCCAGGAACATGACGAAGCGCTCGTCGCCCAAGAAGTCCTGGCTGATCTTGACGGCATGGGCCAGCCCCAGCGGCGCATCCTGCTCGATGTAGACGATCTCCACGCCCCAGCGCCGTCCGTTGCCCACGGCTTGGCGGATCTCCTCGCCCGTATCGCCGATGACGATGCCGATCTGCGTGATGCCGGCGTCGCGGATGGCCTCGATCACACGGAAGAGCACGGGCTTGTTGGCGACCGGCACCAACTGCTTGGCGCGGCTAAAGGTGATCGGGTAGAGGCGCGTGCCCTTGCCGCCGCTCAGAATGAGACCCTTCATGCTGCTTCTCCTGTGTAAGTAGCGCCTGTGTAATTAGCGATTATAGCCGGCCATGGCGGCGTCGCGTTCGGCGTCGAGCAAGACGGCCCCCACCACGCGCGCATGGACCTTTTCCAGCACGGTCTTGGCGCGCTGCGCGTGTTCGCGCTTGGTGCGCCCGGCGTTGACGAGCAGCACGACGCCGTCCACCTTGCTCGCCCACAGCGCGGCGTCGGTCACCGCCAGGATGGGCGGCGCGTCGACCAGGATGTAGTCGGTCTGCTCTTGCAGCTCGGCGAGGGCGTCGGCCAATCGCCGGCTGCTGAGGAGCGCCACCGGGTTGGCGGGGGCGGGTCCGCTGGTGAGGATCTGCAAGCCCTCGATGGAGGCGGGCTGCAAAGGCGCGGCGCCGCCGCTCGCCAGCCATGTCGCCAGCCCGACTTGGTTGGGCAGGCCGAAGATCTCGTGTTGCTGCGGTCGCCGCAGGTCGCCGTCGACCAGCGTCACGCGGTCGCCCGCCTGCGCCATCACCACCGCCAGGTTCGCCAGCGCGATGCTCTTGTCGGTGACGCCGTCGGCGCTGGTGACGAGGATCGAGTGCAGCGGTTGCTCCAGGCTGGAAAACTCCAGGTTGGTGCGCAGGCTTTGGTAGGCTTCCGCCGCCGTGCTGCGCGGGTCGCTGAGCGTGATCAAGTTTTGCATGGTTCGCTCTCTACT
Organism: Caldilineales bacterium; assembly: GCA_038251215.1. Taxonomy (GTDB): domain Bacteria; phylum Chloroflexota; class Anaerolineae; order Caldilineales; family Caldilineaceae; genus JASGTU01. Next base: position 1,511 of record JBBSBO010000547.1, on the reverse strand, counting down.
TCAATAGGCCACTGAAATAGGCCACTGATTGAATGGATACAATGGATCAGCACAGATTGATCTGTGAAACTCTCTTGCATCAGTGTTTATCAGTGTCCGTTTTCTCTAATCCAATGCAGGTTTCTGCTTCTAACGGCTATCTGTGCGCTGCGACGCGAATCGTCGCCACGTCGACCACATCGCCGGGTGCGGCGTCTGCGCCCTGCACAGGCAGGCGCACGCCGTCTTGCCAGTGATACAGCCCGGCGATCAGCCGATAGTCGCCGGGCGCCAATTCTGCGGGCAACGACAGGGCGATGCCGCTCATCACCGCCTGCCCTGGCTGCCAACTGCTCGTGGGCAGCGGGCCGACGGCGTCGTTCGGCTGCCAGTCCAACTGGGCGACCTTAGTCCCCTCGGCGTCGAGCAGATGCACGAAGGCGGTGTAGTCCGCCTCCGGCGTGCGTGCCGCGCGCCAGTGGAAGGTCGCCGCCAACTCATCTCCGGGCTGCGCCGTCGTGGCGGGTACGGTCACGCCTTCCAGCACGATGGCGTCGCCGAAACGGGCGTCCAACGGCTGCGCGGGCGCAACTTCCGCCATGCGCAGCGGGGACCACTCGCCGCGTCCGCTGCGCTCAAAGCCGCCCAGCCGCACCAGTGTGCCATTTTCAAAGAGCGGCAGCGCCGGCGATCTGTCGCTCACCGCCAGGCGACCGCCGTCCATCCAGCCGTCCGCCTGCGCATACACGCCCGCCAGCAGCGCGAATTGGTCGGCGTCGAGCGTCCAGGGCAGGGTTTGCACGAGCACGGTCTGGCCTGGGGTCCATTGCGAAGTAGGATACCATAGGAGCGCGGCGGGCGGATAATACAACGTATCATACAGCGTATTGCCCTCGTGATCCTGGAAGGCCACGTAGACGTGCAGGTCCTCCTCCAGCGGGGCGAGCGCCTGCCAGTAGAGCTGCACGACCAGCTCGCCCTGTTCGTCGCGCGTCACGGCGTAGTCGAGCAGGCGCAGCTTGCCCGCGAAGTCCACATGCAGCGGCGCGGTGGGCGCGTGGTCGGGGCGCTGCCAGGCGCTGAAGAAGGAGGGCGGGAATTCCTGCGCCGTGGCGTCGCGTGTCAGGAGCAGATAGCCGTCATCCGCCGCCGCGATGCCGAAGCCGCTTTGCAGGAGCCGGTCGATGCTCGCGCGCAGGTCGCTGGGATGTTGGGGCCAGGCAGGACCGGTGGCGTCGATCAACACGGCGTCGGCGTCTTCCAGACGCGGGAAGATATAGACCGTCTCGCGCCCGCTGACGTGCGGGTCGAGGCGGTCCTGCGCCGAGACTTTGGCGTCCGCGGGAATCTGGACGATGATCGCCGCCGCGCGACGGTCGTGCGGCGTGACGCTGTAGGGCCGGTAGTTGCCGCCCCAGGGCACGTAGCCGTAGAGCGCCGAGGCCGTCGCCGCGGCCACAAGGACGGCAACCGGCGCGACGTGCGTGGCGACGGCGCGCCGTCGTGTCGAATGGGCGGGGTTGCCGCTGCCC
>JBBSBO010000546.1:0-2933 GCA_038251215.1 Caldilineales bacterium | reverse complement strand
GCCCAGCCGGGTGATGGGCATGGCGGGCAATCTGCTCAAGGACTATGTGACGGTGGACGATAACGCCGTGATTATGATGCAATGGGCGCGGGCGATGGCTGTGTCCGAAGCCTCCTGGACGCAGATCGGGCATCTCACCTCCTATGTGGCGGTGTTGTATGGCAGCGAGGGGACGATCGTGGTGGAGCCGGGGCGCAACGGTCGCGTGCTGCTGGCGACGCGCGAGCAGGAGGACGGCGTCGAAGTGGACGTGCCCGCCTCGCCGCCGCATCTCGCTAGCGCCTCGGCCTATTTCTTGCACTGCATCGCCAACAATCTGCCCATCGAGGGCATGTGCGCGGCGGAGGTCGGCCGCGACGCGCAGGAGATTTTGGAAGCGGGACTGATCTCAGCGCTGGACGGCGAGGCGGTTTCGCTGCCGCTGCCGGTGTATTAGGACGCTGTTCGAGCAAGGGGAGGCGGGCATGATTCGTATTGCAATTGTGGGCTGCGGGCGCATTCTTAACGGCCATTTACAGGGCTACCTGAAGCTGCGCGAGGCGGGCGTTGACAATTTCCGCATCACGGCGCTGGTGGCGCGGCGGGAGGAGGACGCGCGCATGTTCCGCCGTCGCGGCGAAGGGCCGGAGCCGCGCGCCTCGGTGCTGCCGCCGGAGTCCGGCGATACCCTGGCCGCGCCGCACACCTACCTCAGCGATTTCCAGGATGATGTGGACGTCGAGGTCTACTCGGACTATCGCGAGATGCTTGAGCATGCCGATGTGGATGCGGTCAACGATTTCACGACGCTGGCGCTGCATCACCAGGTGGGCGAGGCGGCCTTGCGGCATGGCAAGCACCTCTTGACGCAGAAGCCGCTGGCGATTTCGGTGGCGGCAGCGCGGCGCATGACGGACTTGGCGCGCGAAAAGGGATTGACCTTCGGCACCTTTGAGGCGGTGCGCCAGGCCCCGTTCACACGGGCGGCGGGCTGGGCCGTGCGCAAAGGCTTGATCGGCAAGCCGCAGATGGCGCTGGCAGGGTCGCTGGGCGGGCTGTGGTCGCCGGACCGGGTGGTGGCGGACACGGCGTGGCGTCATCGCAAGCTGCAGGCGGGGGGCGGCGGCGCCCTGGATATCGGCGTACACCAGTTTCACCTGCTGCGCTATGTCTTCGGCGAGGTAGCGGGCTTCAGCGCCACGGCGCGCACCTTTGAGCCGGTGCGCTATCGTCGCGACGAGGCAGGCAACGTGATCGAGTCCGTGGAGGCGGATGTCGACGATACCTTTTTCGCCACGGCGAGCTTTGCGAACGGCGCGCTGGCGCAACTGTTGTGGTCGTGGGGCGGGCACGGCGCGCCGCTGGAGATTCCGGATGCTCCGGCCTTCTATGGCAGCGAGGGCTGCATCAAGGGGGGCGAACTGATCGGCCCGGGCGGCAGGCGCGCCAGCCTGATGGAGACATTCCGCGGGCAGATGAATGCGGCGGAGCGCGAGGCTTTCTTCCCGCTGGGGCTGGAAGACCCCTTCGCCTTGCAACAGCTGGATTGGCTGCGCGCGATTGAGCAAGGCCGCGATCCGGAGACGAGCGGGCGCGAGGGGCTGCTCGATTTGGCGTGCGCCTTTGCGTTGTTGGAATCGTCGCAGGCGCGGCGCGAGGTGACGCTGGGCGAGGTGCTGGACGGTTCGGTCGACGCCTATCAGGCGGAAATCAACGCACATTATGGGTTGTAATGGGCTGTAGTATGATAGAGGACAGGTTCCCATAGAGATAGACGCCCGCGGCATCTCTCATAGCATTTAGGGCGCATTCGGTTCGTTCGCAAAAATCTAGTAGAGAAGGAAACGAGTCGTGGCAGACAAATTGAAAGTTGGCGTGATTGGCGTGGGCGGCATTGCCAAGGTGCATATGCCGGGTTGGCATGCGTCCGAATATGCCGAGGTGGCGGCGGGCAGCGATGTGGCCGCGGATGTGCTGGAGACGTGGGGCAAGATGCACGGTGTGCAGAAGCTCTCCACCAATTCAGCCGACATCATCTCCGACCCAGAGATTGACATCATCGACGTGTGTACGCCCAATATGGATCACACGGACTTGGTCGTGGCGGCGCTGGACGCGGGCAAGCATGTGATCTGCGAGAAGCCGCTGGCGCCCAAGCCCAGCGACATCCGCCGCATGATCGAGGCGCGCGATCGCTCCGGCAAAACGCTGATGACGGCGCAGCACTTCCGCTTTAAGGGCAGCTCGCAGGCCATGAAGCGCGAGTTGGACGCCGGCGCGCTGGGCGACATCTATCACGCGCGCTCCTGGATGATCCGCCGCGGGTGGATTCCGGTGCGGCCTGGCTTTATCTACAAGAAGAACAGCGGCGGCGGCCCATGCATCGACATCGGCGTGCATATTCTGGACCTGACGCTGTGGTTCATGGGCAACCCAAAGCCGGTGTCGGTGAGCGGCGTGGCGAAAGCGCCGTTGGCCAAGCACCCGGGCGCCTTCAGCATGTGGGGCGGAGCGCTCGTGCCGGATGACATGGACGTGGAGGACTTCGCGGCGGCATTTGTGCGCTTTGACAACGGCGCGACGCTGATCCTGGAGGTCGCCTGGCTGATGCACCACGAGACGACCGGCGAAGATATGCAGATGTGGCTGTATGGCACGGAGGCCGGCTCGCACTGGCCCGACTGCAAGTTCATGAAGACGAATTACGAGACGCAGCAGATGTCCAACTGTACGTTGCAGTTGACGGCGGACACGATGGAGGCGCACGCGCTGGAGTGCGTGGAGTTTGCGCGCTGCGTGGCCCTGGGGCTGCCCTCACCCGTGCCCGCCGAGCAGTCACTGCAGGTGATGGCGATCCTGGACGGCATTTATCGCAGCCAGGAAGAGGGGCGCGAGGTGTGGTTGGAGGAGTAGGCGGCTTGCGCAAAATAGTTTGATAGACCGAGCCTCTTAGG